>CALJXB010000054.1 GCA_937974415.1 uncultured Kiloniellales bacterium | reverse complement strand
CCCAAGGAACAAGCAGTACGTTGTGGTCAAGTCGCGCCAGCACTTCCGGGCCGGCTTCGAGCCCATCGCGCGCCACATCGTGCTCGCCGCCGGGCCGGGCGTGTGCAGCTCCGATCACGAGTCCTTTCCCTTCACCCGCCTGACGCGGCCGATCTATCCCTTCGATCCGGAAACCGCCTGGAGCGGCCGATGAAGCGGCCGCGCATCGCCATCGCCGGGTTCCAGCACGAGACCAACACCTTTGCGCCCTTCGCCACGGCCTGGGAGGACTTCGTGAAGGCCGACGCCTGGCCGGGGCTGACTCGGGGCGAGGCCGTTCGCGAGGCCTTCGCGGATCTCAATATCCCGATCTCCGGCTTCCTGGCGGCAGCGCGGGACTGGGATTTGGTTCCCCTGGTCTGGGCCTCGGCCGAGCCGGCGGGCCGGGTGAGCGACGAGGCGTTCGATCGTATCACCGCGATGATCTGCGACGGCATCGCCGAGGCCGGCCCCCTGGACGGCGTCTATCTCGACCTGCACGGCGCCATGGTGGCGGAAAGCCACGACGACGGCGAAGGCGAGATCCTGCGGCGGGTCCGCGCCGTCGTCGGGCCGGACCTGCCCCTGGTCGCCAGCCTCGATTTCCACGCCAACCTCACGGCCGCCATGGTCGACCAGGCCTCGGCGCTTACTGTCTTCCGCAGCTATCCCCACTTCGACATGGCCGAGACCGGCGTGCGGGCCTGGCAACTGCTCATGGAGCTGTTGGGCCGGGACGCCCCCTTGGCCAAAGCCTGGCGCCAGTTGCCGTTCCTTGTCCCTCTGGTTGCCCAGGCGACCACCCGGCCGCCGCTCGACGCCGTCTTTGCCGGCCTCGACGCGCCCTTGGCCGACGGCCTCGTCAGCCGCGACATCGCCATGGGCTTTCCCCCCGCAGACATTCATGACGCCGGCTGCACGGTGCTTGCCTATGGGCGTTCGGCGGAACAGGTCGAGGCCGAGGCCGAACGCCTCCAGGACGCGCTCTTGGCGGTGGAGCCCGGACTCGAAAATCCACTCATTGACGAGGCCGAGGCGGTCTCGCTTGCAATGGCCTGTGAGGAGCCCGGGCCGGCGGTTCTGGCCGATGTGCAGGACAATCCCGGGGCCGGCGCCAGCTCCGACACCACCGGCCTGCTGAGGGCGCTGGTCGACGGCGGCGCGCGCGGCGCGGCTGTGGCGTGCTTATGGCATCCCGAGGCGGCGTCGGCGGCGCATGAGGCCGGGCTCGGCGCACGCATTCCGCTCGCCTTGGGCGGGCGTTATCCGAAGGCGACGGGGAGCCGGCCCTTCGAGGCCGACGTCGAGGTCGAGGCCCTGAGCGACGGCCACTTTACTTGCACCGGCGCCATGTACGGCGGCTGCCAAGCCGCACTGGGTCCCATGGCCCGCCTGCGGGTCCTGCACCCAGAGGCCGAGGTGCGGGTCGTCGTCACCAGCGAGCGCTTTCAGTGCCTCGACCTGGCGGTCTTTCGCCACATGGGGATCGAGCCGCGGGAGCAGCGGGTCCTGGCGGTGAAAAGCACGGTCCACTTTCTCGCCGACTTCGAGCCGATCGCCGCCGCGGTGCTCTTCGTCGACTCACCCGGCGCCCATCCCTGCCGGCTCGACCGGGTCACTTACCGGACGCTAAGGCCGGGTCTTCGCCTCGGCCCCGGCGGTCCGCCCTTCGAACCGGGGCCGGAACGGCCGGTCAGGCCGGCACATTGAATAGCTGATAAGGTGCGCGGCGCTCGTTGATGTCTATCAAAACGGGCGTTAGCCTGTCGGTTGCTGGCACGTGAATCTGCGCTGTGGGATCTTGTTCCTTCTTAGGAAGGTCGACGCTTTTCCGAGAACTGCAGCATGCATTTGGGGCAGATCCTGCCATGAACGTGCAAGAGCCATGCCTTCCCGCGGCGCAGAATCAACTGCGAAGGGGAGGGCCCGATGGCGGACACGAACAAATCTCCGAGTAAAATCCAGGCACCGGGCGATATGCCGGTCTTGGGCCGAAAACGCATATTGAACGTCTTGGGCGATCCGCCCGACATCCGCGACCGTATGTACGAACCGGCCTTGGTCCGACTGGAGCCTTCTCTTGGGACCACGGAATCCAAGCTGGTGCTCGACCAGGGCACCGAGGGCGCGTGCACCGGCTTCGGCCTGGCAGCTGTCATCAACCTGCTGAAATTCAAGGCGGGCCAGCAAGATTTCCGCGCCAGCACGCGGATGCTCTACGAGATGGCGAAAAAGCACGACGAGTGGCCCGGCGAGCGTTATGACGGCTCGAGTTGCCGTGGCGCTATTCGCGGCTGGCACAACATGGGCGTTTGCCGGGACACCGAGTGGCCCTACAAGGCATCCAGAGCCGACCGCGAACTAACGATCAAGCGCGCCATCGCCGCGCGGCGCAACACTCTCGGGGCCTATTACCGCCTGCGGGCGGAGATCGTTGATTATCACGCGGCGCTGAATGAGGCCGGTGCGATCTACGTCTCAGCCAATGTTCATGGCGGCTGGAGCGACCCGCCGCCTCGCAACGAAGGCCAACTGCCCCGGATCGAACCTGATCCCGATCGCACTGGCGGTCACGCCTTCGCCATCGTCGGTTATGACGCCGAAGGTTTCATCGTGCAGAACTCCTGGGGCACCAGGTGGGGGCACCAGGGATTTGCGCTCTGGACCTACGAGGACTGGTTGGAAAACATCATGGATGGCTGGGTGTTCCGCCTGGCCGTGCCGACGCCGCAGATTTTCGGCTTGGTGCCCGCTTCTACGGATGTTGCCCGTGAGGTCGAGGAAGCCGAAATAAAGCCGGTGAAGCGCGTCGATATCGAAGGCCATTTCGTGCACTTCGACGACGGCCGCTACAAGGAGCGCGGCAACTACTGGAGCACCGCCGAGGATGTCAAACAAACCGCGGAACTGATCGCCTCGCGGCCGAATGACAAGTACCGGCATCTCATGATCTACGCCCATGGCGGCCTCAACACGCCAGGGGCTTCAGCGCGGCGTGTGCGGGCCTTGAAGGAGGGTTTCCGGCGGAACGGGATCTATCCCTATCATATCATGTACGACACCGGTCTGGCCGAGGAACTGACGGACGTCATCAAGCGTGCTCTGGGATTCGCCGAGGAACGGGCCGGCGCCTTTACCGATTGGACGGATGGGATCATCGAGGATGTCGTGCGCAGACCTGTCACACCGATCTGGGAGGAGATGAAGCGCGATGCCGAGATTCCGTTCAGGAAAAACGGCGACGGCACGCATGCCATCACCACGTTTGCCGAAGCGCTGGCCAGGACCAACAAGAAGATCCACCTGGTGGGACACAGCACGGGCGGCGTCTTGCTCGGCCACTTGCTGCGTGCCCTCGACAGGATCGGACGCCCCAGTCTCGTGGCGAGCTGCAGCCTGATGGCGCCGGCCTGTACCGTGGAGTTCTACAAGGCAGAATATGAGGCGCGGCTGGGCCGAGGGGGGCGAAACGGCACGGTCGTTCGTTTGCCGAGGCTAGCGATCTACAACCTGAATGAAAGACTGGAAGAAGACGACAAGGTCGCCGGGGCTTACCGCAAGTCTCTCCTGTTCCTGGTTTCGCGGGCCCTGGAGCGCGCGCGCGACAAGCCCATCCTCGGCATGCAGGCCTATTCCAAAGGGTTGGCCGATAAGCCCGGCCTCGAACTGGTTTACTCGAACGGCCGGCGAGGCCGAAGCCGGAGCACTAGTCACGGCGGTTTCGACAACGATACGCACACCATGAATGACATTCTGAAGACCATTCTCGGACAGCCGGCGAGGAAGAGTTTCGAGACCAAGGAGATGAGGGGCTATTGAGGCTGGCTCCGGCGACGGATCAGCGCGCCTGGTCTCCGCAAGGGCAGAGGGGTCGAACGGTCAAAAGCGAACTCGACCTCGAGCGTGATCGTCGGAAATCGGGCGGGGTCGAGACTGGCCGGCAGTGCTCCGGCAGCGCCGGGATGAATCGTCCGTTCCGGCGCGCCTCGAAGAGGAGGGCGGCGGCCTCATCGATGCCTTCCGGCGTGAGCCGCTGTCCGGCCGACTTCTCCATAGAGCCTAAAGCACTCGCGGGGCCACCGCCTCGACCGCCGCTTTGGTCATGGCGACGATGCGGTCGGCCTCGTCCCTGGTGAGGCAGAGCGGCGGGGCGAAGCCGAGGATATCGCCTTGGGGCATGGCCCGGGCGATGAGCCCCTGCTCGACCGCGGCGGCGGCGACTTGCGGTCCCACTTTCAGCGCCGGGTCGAAGAGGCGCCGCTCGGCCTTGTCGGCAACGAACTCGACGGCGGCCAGCAGGCCCGCGCCGCGCACGTCGCCCACCATGGGGTGATCGGCGAGCGCGTCCTCGAGCGCGCCGTTGAAGTAGGCGCCCACCTCGCGGGCGTTGTCCACTAGGCCCAGCGTGTCGATCAGCTCCAGGTTGGCAACCCCTGCCGCCGCGCAAAGCGGATGGGCCGAATAGGTCCAGCCATGGCCGATCACGCCGAACTGGTCGCTGCCCTGCTCCAGCACTTGCCACACCTTGTCCGACACGATGGAGCCGGAGAGCGGCGCGTATGCCGAGGTCAGGCCCTTGGCGATGGTGATGATGTCCGGCGTCATGGCGTAGTGGTCGCTGCCGAACATGGCGCCGAGGCGCCCGAAGCCGGTCACCACCTCGTCGGCGATCAGCAGCACGTCGTATTTCTCCAGGACCGCCTGGATCTTCTGCCAGTAGCCGGCGGGCGGCGGCACGATGCCGCCGGTGCCGAGCACCGGCTCGCCGATGAAGGCGGCGACCGTTTCCGGCCCCTCGGCAATGATCATCTCCTCCAGCTTGTCGGCGCAGTATTGGGAGAACGCCTCCTCGCTCTGGTCCGGGTCCTCGCGGCGGTAATAGTATGGTGTCTCGGTGTGGAGGATCGGCGCGCGCGGCAGGTCGAAGGCCTTGTGGAACAGTTCGAGCCCGGTCAGCGAGCCGGTCATGATTCCCGAGCCGTGGTAGCCCCGCCAGCGCGAGATGATCTTCTTCTTCTCCGGCCGGCCGAGCACGTTGTTCAGGTACCACACCAGCTTGAT
>CALJXB010000053.1 GCA_937974415.1 uncultured Kiloniellales bacterium | reverse complement strand
CGGCAAGTCGAAGAGGCGCTTGCGCTCCTCCCAGGACTTCGCCGGGTCGGGATCAGGATCGACGAAAATGTGCATGTGGTTGAAGGCGCCGACCAGCTTGATGTGCTTGGACAGCAGCATGCCGTTGCCGAACACGTCGCCAGACATGTCGCCGCAGCCGAGGCAGGTGAAGTCTTCGTTTTGGATGTCCTTGCCGAGCTCGCGGAAGTGGCGCTTGACCGATTCCCAGGCGCCCTTGGCGGTGATGCCCATCTTCTTGTGGTCGTAGCCGGCCGAGCCGCCGGACGCGAAGGCGTCGTCGAGCCAGAAGCCGTAGTCTTGGGAGACGCCGTTGGCGATGTCCGAGAAGGTCGCCGTGCCTTTGTCGGCGGCGACCACCAGATAGGGGTCGTCGGCGTCGTGGCGCACCACGTCGAGCGGCGGCACGACCTTGCCGGACTTCAGGTTGTCGGTCAGGTCGAGAAGCCCGCTGATGAAGGTCCGGTAGCAGGCGATGCCTTCCTCGAGGAAGGCTTCCCGGCCGGCCTCGGCGGGCGGCGGTCGCTTGACCACGAAGCCGCCCTTCGAGCCGACCGGCACGATGACTGCGTTCTTCACCTGTTGGGCCTTGACCAGGCCGAGAATCTCCGTGCGGAAGTCCTCGCGCCGGTCCGACCACCGGAGGCCGCCGCGGGCGACCTTGCCGAAACGCAAGTGCACGCCCTCGATGCGGGGGCTATAGACGAAGATTTCGCGGAACGGCCTCGGCAGCGGCAATTCGTCGATGCTTTCGGCGTCGAGCTTGAAGGACACGTAGCTCTTCGGCTCGCCGTTCTCCGCGGTCTGGTAGAAATTCGTCCTCAGCGTCGACTGAATCACGTTGAGGAAGCGGCGGATGATGCGGTCCTCATCCAGGTTGACGACCTGCTCCAGGAGGGCCTCGATCTCGCCAAGCAGGCGCTTGGCGGTGGCCTCCGCGCCTTTCGGGCCGTCTTGCTTCAAGGCCGGATTGAAGCGGGCGTCGAACAACTCAACCAGGCGCCGGGTGATCTCCGGATTGTTCTTGAGGGTCGCCTCCATATAGGCCTGGCTGAAGGGAATGCGGGCCTGCAGCAGGTACTTGCAGTAGCCGCGCAGGATGATGACCTGGCGCGAGGTCAGGCCGGCGCGCACGACCAGCTTATTGAAGCCGTCGTTCTCCATTTCGACCTGCCAGACGCGCTGGAAGGCATCGTGGAAGGTTTCCTTCACCGCGCTCAGATCGATGGCCGTATCGTCCTCGGTGTGCATCTCGAAATCGTGAATCCACACCGGCTCTTCCTGGCCCGCCGGCCAGACGTCGTAGGGCACCTCGCCGATAACCCTGAAGCCCATGTTTTCCAGCATGGGCAGGATGTCCGACAGATAGATCGCGCGCCCGGCCAGATAGATCTTGAAGCGCACCTCGTGTTCGGCCGCCTCGATTGGGTGATAGAGGTTCATGGCGAGCTGTCCGCTCGCCAGGGTCTCTTCGATACGATCAAGGTCGAAGACGGCCGCGTGCTCGTTGTAGTTCTCCTCGTAGCTGGCCGGGAAGGCCTTGGCGTAACGGCGCAGATTACGGATGCCTCGTTCTTCGCCCTGGGCATCGATCAGCGCTTCTTGCAGGCGATCCGTCCAAGAGCGGGCGGCATCGACCAGCAACTCCTCCAGGGCCGACAGGTCGACGACGGGAACGTCGCCAGGCGACGTCGCGATGGTGATATGCAGGCGTGCCAACACGGCTTCGCTCAACTGCGCGGTGAACGAGGTGACCTCGCCATCGAAGGTCTCCGATAGGATCTTCTGGAATCGCGCGCGCAGGTTCGTGTCGTAGCGGTCGCGCGGAACATAGATGAGGCACGACATGAAGCGCTCGAAGGGGTCGCGGCGAAGGAAGAGAACCACCCTCTGGCGTTCCTGCAGGTGCAGGATGCCCATGGCGGTCTGGAACAAGTCGTCGTCGGAGATTTGGAACAGCTCGTCGCGCGGGTAGGTCTCCAAGATATGCATCAAGGCCTTGCCGTCGTGACTGCTGCTGGCGAAACCGGAGCGCGCCACCATGCCGTTGACCTTGTGGCGAAGCAGCGGGATATCGCGTGGGCTGCGCGAATAGGCGACCGAGGTAAACAGGCCGGCAAAGAGATGCTCGCCGGTCACCGCACCTGACTTGTCGAAGATCTTCACCGCGATGGTGTCCATATGGACAGAACGGTGGACCGTCGATTTGCGGTTGGACTTGGTGATGCGCACCAGCTGGGGCTGCTTGAGGAAATGGCGCACCTCCGGCGGCTGCTTGCCGACGGCGCGCAGACCGTCGAAGACCCGCACATCCTCGTTGCGCAGGACTCCCAAGCCGCTGTCGGCCGTGATCTCGGCAGTGGCCCCGGCGCCCTTGCCGGTGAAGCTGTAGGAGCGGTATCCCAGGAACGTGAAGTGGTCGTCGACCAGCCAGTCGAGGAAGTCGATGCCCTCGCTCACCTCCTCGCCGGGCAGCGCTGGCGGGTTGTTTTTCAGGTCCTCGAGTACCGATCGGCAGCGCTCGGACATGGCGCGCCAGTCCTGGACCGCCAGGCGGACGTCGCTGAGCACGCGCTCCAAGCCTTCGCGAATCTCTGCCATGCGTTCGCTGGGCTGTTCGCTGATCTGCACGTGCATGATCGATTCTCTGACGGCGCCCTTGGCCGCGCCGGCCTCGTGTCGCAGGCTCGTCAACTTGCCGGACTTGTCGCGCTCGACGTGGGCGATCGGATGGATGACGAGGCGCACCTCGGCGTCCCGTTCGTTCAGTTCTGCCGTCACGGAATCCACCAGGAACGGCATGTCGTCGTTCACGATCTCCACGACGGTGTGTGATGATTTCCAGCCGTGCTCTTCGAGGCGGGGGTTGAAAACCCTAACCTTGGCCTTCTCCGCGTCGCGCTGTTGGACGAAACCGAACTTGGATAGGGCTGCGCCGTAGAGATTATCCGGGGACTCGCCGATAATGTCGTCCGGCGGGACGTTGGCGTAAAAATGGCGCAGAAACCGCTCCACGGTCTTCGCCCGCTTCGGCTCCAAACGATCGCGAATGCGCTGTACGCATTTCTCGATCAGATCGTTCTTGAGTTGCTCGCCGCCGCCAGTCATCTGCCCCCCCAAGGAAAAGCTCTTTTCTGGATCGTGTGCTGCCGCTTAGGCTAACCCAAAAGCCCGGCGATGGGGAGATCAACTTACCGCCAGGTCGGGCGGGGCAGGCGGCGGGTTCGACGTGGGGATCGCTGTCGGGCGGGCCGGGGTACTATTGCGTTCTAGGCTTCCAGCTCGAGGCCCAGCGCTCGGCCTTCTGGATCTCTTTCGGCTCGAGCATGGAGGCCGCGTTCTCGCGGTTGTAGAAGGCCTTGTCGTGAAATTCGGAATTGGGGCTGTTGAGCACCGCCAGCTCGAACCACTTGAAGGCCTCGTAGAAGCTCTGCTTCACGCCCAGGCCCTGGGCATGCATGAGGCCGAGGTTGAGCTGGGCGTCGACGTCGCCGCGTTCGGCTGCGCGGCGGTACCAGAGGGCCGCCTTTTCGTAATCTTGCGGCAGGCCCTCGCCGCGATAGTACATCAGGGCGAGCTGGTACTGGGCCCTGGAATCGCCGGCTTCGGCGAGCGGTATCCACTCGTGCAGGGCGGTTGCGTAGTCGAAACTGTAGAACGCCGCCAGGCCTTCCTCGAAGCCGGCGCGCGCGGGCCCGGATACGCAGGCCAGCAAGAGCAGGACCATCAGCCGTCGTGCCATGAGCGGTGCCATGAGCGCGCCTTCGATCGTGATTTTCGGAGAGATTAGCGCCCGCCGGCGACTGGGCCAAGCGCTAGCGGCGGCCCTGCCGAGCCCTGTCGTCAAATCCAAGCCGGCCCGCTTCAGCCTTCGCTGGGTACGCTGGGCCTTTGAAACCACAAGGGGTCTTCCGACTGCTGGGCCTTGGGCTGCGGCGCCGGCTGCGGCTCGGCATAGAACAGCGGCTGGTTCTCGACCGGGTCGGCGTCCAGGGGCAGGCGGACGCGAAGCTGCGCGCCGCTCTCCTCGGCTTCGCCCTGGGCGCCATGCAGCTCCCGGGCGGCTGCGTCGTCCCACGGCAGGACATAGCTGCGCGGTTCGGCCAAGTCGTCGAAGCCGAGCCACAGATAGATCGCCTCGCCTTCGCGCATGCGTGCCGCCAGCACGGTCGCCCGGTCGTGTCCGGTCTCGCTCCATTGCAACTCGGCCGGCTTGGGGCGGCCGAGCAGCTCCGCGAAGCCGAGGTACGCGACCGGCAGTAAAGCGGCCGCGGTCGCCAGGGCGGCCAGCTTGACCCAGAGCCGCCGAGGCGCCCAGATCGCGATGTTGACCAGCACGGCGGCAAGCACGCCGCTGGTCACGCCGAGACTCAGGAGCAGATCCATAGATTCAACCGCTGCGCAGGGGTTTGGGGAGATCGTGCACGCTCTCGCGCAGCAAACGGCCCTCGCGGTCGAGGGAGAAGCGGAAGGCCGTGCGCTCCTCGCCCTCACGCTCCAGCAGCAGCTCGGTCGCCAGCACGCGACGGGCGGACTCGTTGGTCCTGGCCTTCAGGCTGACCGAGACGTTGACTGGGATCGACGCGTAGCCGCCGGAGTTTCGGTAGAGGTGAACGTTGATGGTGTACTCGCCCGACGGCACGCCCCGGCTGTAGGAGATCTCGTAGTTGAGCGCCGTGGTGTCGCCACGCTGGCCCAAGTCGTCGCGCAGCAGGTTGAAGATGGTCCCGCCCTTGTTGGAATAGCCCACCGGGACGTCGCCGGGCGCCTCGACCCAGAGGTCGATGTCGGCGTCGAGCTCGTCGGGCCAGCGGATCTCGACGATGACGTTGCCGGGGCTCTGGACCGCCGCTTCGGCCTCCTTCGGCGGGTGCAAGTGGGGCAGCAGCAGGAGGACCACAGCCACGAAGCCGGCCAGGGCGAGGAATATGACGTCGCGGAAGACCGTGTCCTGGCCTTGCTCGCCGTCGAAGGGATCAAGGCCCTGCATGCTCTTCCCCGAGCTCCACCAGGGCGGTGATCAGTTTCACGGTGCCGCCGGCCAGCAGGTGGTAGTTCACCATCAGCCAGACGTTGAGCACGGCCCCGACAAGCGTGGTGAAAAGCGCGGTCGACATGCCCTCGATCAGAGTCGAGACCATGGGGGCCACGGCGTTGAAGTCGCCGGCCTTGTCCGGGTCGACGCCGGAGAGGGCGATGATGAAGCCGACGACCGTGCCGATCAGGCCCAGAAGGACGAGGCTGTTGGCGGTGTGGCGGACGACCGCGATGCGCTGGGTCAGCTTGAGGCGCAGGGTCGAGATCAGAATGGCCCGGCTCTCGCCGCTGCGGCCGCGGGATTTGGCGAGAAACTCGGCCGCCAGGGAGGGAACCAGGGGGTCGAAGGGCTTGGCGC
>CALJXB010000052.1 GCA_937974415.1 uncultured Kiloniellales bacterium | reverse complement strand
CGGCCTGTTCTACTACGGAACCACCGGCACGCCCTGGCCCGCCTTCATCCTGGTGGTGACGGTGCTGGCCTATCAGGTCGGCGGCCTGAGCGTGGCGGCCTTCGCCCTCCTTGGCTGCCTCTTCATGCTGACCGGCGGCGTCTGGCATCAGGCCATGCTGTCCACCTACCTCTGTGCCGCGGCGGTCCTCTTCTCCTTCGTGCTCGGCGCCTCGATCGGCATCTGGGCGGCGCTCAACGACCGGGTCTCGGCCTTCATGCGGCCGATCAACGACACGCTTCAGACCATGCCGCTCTTCGTGTTCCTGATCCCGGTGCTGATGTTCTTCCAGGTCGGCGAGTTCTCGGCGCTGCTGGCGATCATGCTCTACGCCATCGTGCCGTCGATCCGCTACACCGAGCACGGCATCCGCAACGTGCGCCCCGACATCGTCGAGGCCGCCACCGCCCAGGGCTGCACCGGCCGCCAGATCCTGTTCCAGGTCCAGCTGCCCCTGGCCCTGCCCGAGATCATGCTCGGCCTCAACCAGACGATCATGTTCGGCCTCGCCATGCTGGTGATCGCCGCCCTGGTAGGCACCAAGGGGCTCGGCCAGGGGGTCTACATTGCGCTGGGCGCGGGCGACGTGGGCAAGGGCTTCGTCGCCGGCCTCTCCATGGCCCTGATCGCCATGATCGCCGACCGCATCACCCAGGCCTGGAGCAATCGCAAGAAGGCCGAGCTGGGCCTGAGCTAGGCGCGGACGGACCTTCCGCCCGTAGTACTAGTCCGGCGGCGGCTCGGCGCCGGTACGCTCGACGATCAGGCCATAGGCCTCGGTGCGGCGGTGGGCGGCGAAGTTGAAGATATCCTCCTTGTAAGGCCGGCCCATGTCGAGATCGCAGCGATAGGTGATCAGCTCGTCGCCCAGGCTGCGGCACATGGCGACGATCTCGCCCGACGGCGCGATGATGCAGCTCTGGCCGATCATGTTGATGCCCTCCTCGCAGCCGGCCTTGGCGACGCCGACCACCCAGGCGGCGTTCTGATAGGCGCCGGCCTGCATGGAGAGGTGGTTGTGGAACGGGGTGAGGGCGTCGAGCTCGTAAGGGTCGCCGAGGCCGACCGGCGTGTTGTAGCCGATCAGCACCATCTCGACGCCCTGCAGGCCCATGACCCGGTAGGTCTCCGGCCAGCGCCGGTCGTTGCAGATGCACATGCCGAGGATGCCGCCGAAGGCGCGCCAGACGGGAAAACCCAGGTTGCCGACGCCGAAGTGGCGCTTTTCGAGGTGCTGCCCGGCCCGGCCCGGCACCACTTCGGCGGTGCCTGGCAGGTGAATCTTGCGGTACTTGCCGAGGATCTCGCCGGATTTGTCGACCAGGATCGAGGTGTTGTAGTGGCGTCGCGCACCGTCCTCCTCCACGGATTCGGCGTAACCGAGATAGAAGCCGATCTCGAGACGGCGGGCCTCATCGAAGAGAGCTTGGGTCTCGGCGTTCGGCATCTCGCGCTCGAAAAAGGACTCGATCCCCGCCGGGTCCTCCAAGAGCCAGCGCGGAAAGAAGGTGGTGAGCGCGAGCTCCGGATAGACCACCAGACCGCAGCCGGTCTCCTTCGCCTGACGCATCAGGGCGAGCAGCCGCCCGACCACCTGCGCACGGGGCTCCTCGCGGGCGATGGGGCCGAGCTGCGCCGCACCGACGGTGATGATCCTCGCCATGCTTGCGGTCCTCCTCCGGGTGTTGCTCGATCGATGGTGTGGATGGTTGTCGAGTATCGTTGCGACGGCCGGACGCCACAATCAATACCGGTCTCCAGTTGCGCTCCGCGGTCAGCCCGCCACTTGACATCCGGAGCCGAATATTCTATTCTTTCTGTACTAACAGATAGTTCGGAAATATCATGAAACTTAGCCCGGCCACGGAACGCTACATCCTTCATTGGGGCGAGATGGGGACCCGCTGGGGCGTCAACCGCTCGGTGGCCCAGGTGCATGCGCTGCTCTATCTCTCGCCCAAGCCGATCCCAGCCGACGAGATCGCCGAGACCCTCTCGATGGCCCGTTCCAACGTCAGCACCAGCCTGAAAGAGCTGCAAGGCTGGGGCCTGGTGCAGATGACCCACGCGTTGGGCGACCGCCGCGACCATTTCGTGTCCAAGAAGGACCTCTGGGACGTCCTCATGATCATCGTCGAGGAACGCAAGCGGCGCGAGATCGACCCCACCGTGACCATGCTGCGCGAATGCGTCGCCGAGGCCGAGCACGACAGGGAGATCGATCCCGAGGTCAAGAAGCGGATCCAGACCACCCTGGAGTTCGTCGAGTCCATGACCGGCTGGTACGACCAGGTGAAGCGCATCCCCAAGCCGACCCTGCTGGCGCTGGTCAAGCTGGGCGACAAGATCACCCGCTTCATCCGGAGATGAGGGCCGGGGATTTTTTTGCCGCGATGTTTCTGTTTATTCAGAAGGGACCGATATGACCGATGCGACGGATTTTGAGCCGAAGGGCGAGGATCGGAGCCTTGTTCGCCAGAGGCCGCTGCATCGCCCCGAAGGCCGCTCCAGGATCGGCCGACGCGAGGAGGCGCCGGGGGCGCGGATTCCCGAGAGCGACATGGCCAAGGCCGTGGGGGCGGCGGGCTGGTGGCGCCTCAAGCCCGCGATCCGCGCCCGATTTGCCAAGGATGTGAAGGCGGGCCAGGTGAAGTGCTACGAGGGCATGATGTCCCAGGTCGCATGTTCGAAGATCGGCTGGCTGCTGGCCCAGGCCTGCCGCCTGCTGGGCACGCCCTTGGCGACGGCGGCCGGCCGAGAGGTGCCGACAACGGTGCTGATCTACCCGGACCCGAGCGGCCGGGGCACGGTCTGGGACCGCATCTACTTCTTCCCCGAAAAGAAGCCCGTCACCGTACGCTCCAGCAAGGTCTTGGACGAGGAGAGCCGCCTCCTGGAGCGGGTCGGTGGCGGCTTCGGCATGCTCTTGCGGGTGTTCGAGCAGGACCGGGCGCTCCACATGGTGAGCCGAGCCTATTTCCTGGAATGGCGCGGTCGGCGAATACCTCTGCCGGCGCTGCTGTCGCCCGGCACGGCCCATGTGATTCACTCTGATGAAGGCGGCGGCCGCTTCCGCTTCCGCCTGACCATCACCCACCCGGCCCTGGGATGCCTCTTCTCCCAGGACGGCCACTTCGCTGACGAGCCCAAGGCTCCGAGCCATGCGAAAGGTTGGATGACATGAGCGGGTGCTTTCCGATCCTGGTCCTCGGCGGTACCGGGGTCTTCGGCAGCCGCATCTGCCGGCGCCTCGCCCGAGACCGCGGCCTCCGGGTCTTCGTTGCCGGACGCTCGCTCGCCAAGGCCAGCCGCCTGGCGGGGGAGATCCGCCGGGCCAATCCGCAGTCGGACGTGCGGCCCTGCGCCGTCACCCTGCCGGACGATTTGCCGCGGGCGCTCGAGGAGACTGGCGCGCGCCTCGTGATCCACGCCTGCGGGCCCTTCCAGGGCCAGGACTACAGCGTGGCGGAGACCTGCATCGAGAAGGGAGTCCACTATCTCGACCTCGCCGACGACCGGGCCTTCGTCGCGGACTTCCGCAGGCTCGACCGGGCGGCGCGCGGCAAGGGCGTCCTGGCGGTCAGCGGCGTGAGCTCGGTCCCGGCCCTGTCCTTCGCGGTGGTCGAAGAACTGAGGCGCGGCCTCGCGACACTCGGCGGTATTTCCATCGGCATCACGCCCGGCATACGGTCGCCGCGCGGGCTCGCGGTGGTCGCCGGAATCCTGAGCTATACCGGCAAGCCCATTCCACGCTGGCAGGATGGTGCTTGGCGGCAGGTCCACGGCTGGCAGGACATGCGGCGGCGCAGGCTTTCGACGCCGCGTCTGGGCAGCCTCGGCCCACGCTGGTTCGCCGCCTGCGACGTGCCCGACAACGTTCTATTTCCCGCGGTCTACCCGGGAGTCCGATCGGTGGCATTCCACGCCGGGCTGGAACTGGCCGTGCTTCATTGGGGCCTTTGGCTGCTCTCCTGGCCCGTGCGCTGGGGCCTGGTCGATAGCCTGCGCCCCATGGCCCGGCTGCTCCGGGATGCGGCGTCCTGGTTCGCGGGGCTGGGCACCGATCGGGGCGGCATGTACGTCGAGCTTGTCGGCCGAGGCGCGAGCGGGCGAGACCTCACGCGCAGCTGGACCCTGGTCGCCGAGGCCGGCGACGGGCCTTGGGTGCCCTGCATGCCGGCGGTGATCTTGGCGCGGAAGCTGGCCCGCAACGAGATCTCGCGGCGAGGCGCCATGGCCTGCCTCGGCCTCATGAGCCTGGCCGAGTTCGAGTCCGAAGTGGCGGACCTTCGCATCGAAACCGAGGTGGTCGAAAGCCCCGCTCTAGAGTGCAATCCGCGCCGCAACCCCTCGCCAAGCCCCTTCGCAGCGAAGTAAGCTAGCGCCGCCCGCTAAAGGGGCCGGTGAAGGGGGACTCGCGACACATGCTGATCTACGCCCAGCCCGACGGCCAGGCGGCGCGCCATGGCTGATTCCCAGGCCAACATCATCGTCATCGGCGGCGGGGCGATCGGCGCCTCGGTGGCCTATCACCTGGCCCGGGCCGGTGCGCAGGGCGTGGTGCTGCTGGAGAAGGAGCAGCTCACCCACGGCTGCACCTGGCATGCCGCCGGCCTGGTCGGCCAGCTGCGCTCCAAGCGCAATCTGACCCGCCTCATGCAGAATTCGGTCGCCGTCTTCGACCGCCTGGCAGAAGAGACCGGCCAGGTCATCGACTGGCACAAGGTCGGCTCCCTGCGCCTGGCGTCTTCGGAGGCGCGCTGGAGCGAGATCAAGCGGGCGCTCACCCAGGCCCGCGGCTTCGACTTCGAGGCCCATGCGCTCAGCCCCGAAGAGGCGCGCGAGCTGTTTGCCGACATGAGCACCGAGGGGGTGGTGGGCGCCGCCTACATGCCGGCCGACGGTTACGTCGATCCCTATGCCCTTACCCAGGCCTACGCCAAGGGCGCGCGCCGGAACGGGGCGGCCATCCGCGAGGGCGTCGCCGTCACCGACCTGGTCGTGGACAAAGGCCGGGTGACCGCGGTCGTGACCGATCACGGCACCATTGCGTGCGAGACCGTGGTCAACTGCGCCGGCCTCTGGGCGCGGCGGGTCGGCCTCATGGCCGGGGTGCGGCTGGCGGCCGGGGTGGTCGAGCACCAGTACCTCGTGACCGAGCGCAAGCTCGACTTGCCACCGGGCCTCACCACCTTGCGCGATCCGGACAGGAATTTCTATTTGAAGCCGGACGTGAACGCGTTTGCCATCGGCGGCTGGGAGTCGAACACCGTGTCCTGCTGGCAGAGCGCCCCGCCGTGGGATTTCGCCCGCACTCTCTTCGACTCCAATTTCGACCGCTTCGAGGTCATTGCCCGAGGTGCCACCGAGCGGCTGCCCGTACTCGAGGAGCTGGGCGTGCACAGCCTGATCAACGGGCCGATCCCGGTCTCCGCCGACGGCGAGCCCATCATGGGCCCGGCACCCGGCCTGCCCAACTTCTTCATGGCCTGTGGCTTCACGGCCGGCATCGCCGCCTCGGGCGGCGCCGGCGAGGCCATGGCCAACTGGATCCTCGAAGGCGA
>CALJXB010000051.1 GCA_937974415.1 uncultured Kiloniellales bacterium | reverse complement strand
TTCGAACGGACCGCCGAGCGCACGGCGAACGGCTACAGCTTCACGCACCCCAAGCGCTTGAACCTTTTCAAACGTCTCTAACCCTGCGTCACCGGGAACATCGCCATGGCCACGAAATATCTCTCTCCCCATCATTCGCCTGATGATCCCGGCGGCGTCATCCGGGAAGTCCTGCTGATGGGCCCTGAATTTCCCGGCCCGGCGGAGGACGTGATACTGGCTTGGACGCTCAGGCTCGGCGTCGATCGCGACCCGGCCGACGCAGCGAAGAGGCTGCTCGAAACCTATGACCTGACCGAAGGCCCTTTGCCCGAGGGCGCCTGCGGAAAGTTAGTCGACCTGCTACGGCAGGCCGCCGGCAGCAGCGATCTAACGGTGAGCCGGCCTGCGCGGCGGCGCGGCCGGCAACGCAAGCGGGATAACTAATTCGGCGTGAACGATCAGCCCCACAGGACCGGCGTCGACGGGTAAACCTCGCTCCCCTCGTAGCGCAGGCCGTTGGGCCGATCCCGGGCCAGCAGAAGCGGGCCGTCGAGGTCGACCACCTCAGCCTCCTGCGCTACCAAAATTGCCGGCGCCATCGACAGCGAAGTGGCCAACATGCAGCCCACCATGACGCGCAGGCCATGGGCCCTGGCCGCACCTTCGAGGGTGAGGGCCTCGGTCAAGCCGCCGGTCTTGTCGAGCTTGATGTTGATCACGTCGTAGAGCCCGACCAGCCTCTCGAGACTGGCGGTGTCGTGGCAGGATTCATCGGCGCAGACCGGCACCGGACGTTGCATGGTGGCGAGGGCCTGATCGTCGCCGGCCGGCAAGGGCTGCTCGACCAGTGCAACTCCAAGCACCGCCAGATGGGGCGCCAGTTCGGCGTAGATTGCCGGTGTCCAGCCTTCGTTGGCGTCCAGGATGATGCGCGCATGCGGTGCCCGGCCACGCACCGCCGCGATTCTGTCGAGGTTCTCCGGCCCCGCCAGCTTCAACTTGAGAAGCGGCCGCTCGGCTTCCTTCGCGGCGGCCTCGCCCATTTTCTCCGCACTATCCAGCGACAGCGTATAGGCCGTGACGACCGGCCCCGGCTCGGGCCGTCCGAGCAGCTCCCATACTCGGCAGCCGGCCTGCTTGGCCTCCAGGTCCCAAAACGCGCAGTCGAGCGCATTGCGGGCGGCGCCCGACGGAAGGGCCTTCTGCAAACCTATGCGATCCAGGCCTTGGGCCAAGGCCTTGCGCTGGCTCTGGATGGTCTCGACGACACCGTCGATCGTCTCGCCGTAACGCGCGTAGGGCAAACATTCCCCGCGCCCGGTCACGCCGTCCTGGGTCAGCTCGACCAGGACGACATCCGACTGGGTCCGGCTACCGCGCGAGATCGTGAAGGTGTTCGCGAGCGGGAAGGTCTCGTGGCGGACGGTGAGTTCAATCATGGGTCGCTCGAAGCAGGCCGACGGTCTCGCGGAACTAGGCGATCTTGTCCACCAGCCGTCCCACCCCATCGCGCATCGGATCGACCGCCGGCAGACCGATCTTGTCCTCCAGTTCGGCTAGGCAGGCTTTCGCCGCCTCCGGGTCCAGGCGCGAGGTGTTGACGGAGAGGCCGGCACAGACGACCTCCGGGTTGGTCAGGCGCGCGGCAGCAAGATTCGTCTCGATGCAGGGTTGAATTTCTGGCAAAGCATAGACCGGCAGGCCGCGCATGTGCTCGCGCGTGGGTTCGTGGCACATGACGATCACATCGGGTTGCGAGCCGTGCAACAAGCCCAGGCTCACGCCCGCGAAGGACGCGTGGAACAGAGATCCCTGCCCCTCGACCAGGTCCCAGTGGTCTGCGTCGTTGGCCGGGCTCAGGCTCTCGCTGGCGCCGGAAATGAAGTCGGCCACAACCGCGTCGATCGATACGCCGGCGCCGGCGATCAGGATCCCGGTCTGGCCGGTCGCCCGGAAATCCGCCTTGATGCCACGCGCTCGCATCTCCCGCTCCAGGGCGAGCGAGGTATACATCTTGCCGCAGGAGCAGTCGGTGCCGACGGTGAGCAGGCGCTTGCCCGGCCGCTTCTTGCCGTCGCCGATCGAGAAGGTTTCCGTGGGATGGCGCACATCGAACAGCTGGCGGCCGTTCCGCTCAGCCGCCGCCGCCAACGCGGGAACGTCGGCCAGCTTGTTGTGCAAACCCGACGCAAGATCGAAGCCCAGATCGAGCGCCTTCACCAGGACCTCGGTCCAAGCCTCCGAGATGACCCCGCCCCGGTTGGCGACGCCGACGACCAGGGTCTTCGCACCCTTCTCGAGGCCCTCGCTCAGGCTCATATCGGAAAGGCCCAGGTCGGCGTTGCAGTCGGTAAACCTGAGCTGCCCGACACAGGTCTCCGGCCGCCAGTCCTTGACCCCCTGCGCCGTCTTGGCGGCGAGCTGATCGGGCGCATCCCCCAAGAACAAAAGATATGGTTGCTCGATCCTCATGTTTCCCCCCGCGCTCATATCGATGCCCCGCCTCTTCCCTCGACGGGGCCGGACATGTTTACCGAATCGGCCCTCTGCCGGCAGTCACAAATTCTGTTTAGGCCGTCTTCGCAACTCCCTCGACGTGTCCCGTCAGCCTGTGTGCTTCTCTCTGGAACAGGACCACCAACTCATCCATGACCGCGCGGACGCCGGGAGTCCGGCGCAAATCGCGATGAACGATGAGGTATTGTGTGCTGTCGAGTTCGGCCAGGGGCGGCGTCAGCCGCACCAGGGCTGGATCCCAATCGCCTGCAAGGCACGGCAAAACGCCCAGCCCTGCGCCCCGGCGCACAGCCTCGTGCAGCACCAAACCGTTGTTGACGCGAACCGCCGGAACCCGGCCCGCCAAACGCTCAAGCAGCCATTGTTGATCGGTGAAGTGAGAGTGCTCCTCGTCGTAACCTACCCAAGGACACTCTCGATACCGCGCCTCACCTCTCGTCGCCGGATTCCGTTCGACCAGTCCCATCTCCCCATAGATGGCATAGGACAGGTCGCCCAGCTTGCGTGCGATCAAGCCCGGGTTGTCCGGCATGCACTCGCGAATCAGCAGGTCGGCCTCGCGCTTGGACAGGTTGGCCCCGAGATGGGTGAAGGCGAGCTCGATTTCGATCTCCGGCAGCCGGCCCCTCAGATCCAGCATGAACTCCGCAAGGAAACGGGCCATGGCCTCCATGACGGAGATCCGGACCGTGCCGCTCACCGTATCGGCCAAGCTGGCCTGGCGGCGCTCCAGGGCTTCCGCGGAGCGCTCCATTTCCTCCGCCAGAGGCAGCAGTTCGGCGCCGGCCACGGTCGGCACGAAGCCCTCGGACAGGCGGTCGAACAGGCGCGCCGCCAGCCTTTGTTCCAACGCCCGCAAGCGCCGGCCGACCGTCGGCTGCGTCACCCTGAGGCTACGCGCAGCGGCCGACAGGTTGCCTTCGCGGGCAACCGCCAGAAAAATGCGCAAATCGTCCCAGTTGAGAGACATTCCGGCCGCTACCGCCCCCTCTAAACAAATTCGTTTACAGACTATGCAATATTCGAAAATACACAACACAATTGTTTAGCTTAGATTCATCTCAGGCCCCTCGATGAGGCCCTCGGAAATCTCTGACCATTATCAAGGTGCCGCCTTATCGCTGCGGCGCTGGTGACGACGGACAGGTAAGATCATGAGCTTCACTACACGCCCGGAAATTCAGGGGACCTTCGGCGTCGTCGCCTCGACCCACTGGCTCGCCTCGGCGTCCGGCATGGCCGCCCTGGAGTGCGGCGGCAACGCCTTCGACGCCGCCGTGGCGGCCGGGTTGGTGCTTCAGGTGGTCGAGCCCCATCTCAACGGGCCGGGCGGCGAGGTGCCAATCATCTTGAACGACGCCGCAAGCGGCCGGCAGGTGGTGATCTGCGGCCAGGGGGTGGCCCCGGCAGCGGCCACAATCGAGCGTTACCGGGACCTCGGCCTCGACCTGGTGCCGGGCAGTGGCCTGTTGGCGACGGTCGTGCCGGGCGCGTTCGATGCCTGGATGCTCCTGCTGCGCGATCACGGCACCCTACGGCCCCGCGAGGTGCTCGAGTTCGCCATCGGCTACGCCGAGGGCGGTTATCCGCTGGTCGCCGGCATCTCCGCCAAGATCGCCTTGGTCCGAGACCTCTTCCTGAGTGAGTGGCCCACATCGGCCGCCGTCTACCTGCCCGGCGGCGCGGTCCCGCCGCCCGGGTCCCGGTTTCGAAATCCTGTCTTGGCGGCCACCTACCGACGCCTTTTGGACGAGGCCGAGGCCAAGACAAGCGATCGCGACGGGCAGATTGAGGCCCTGCGAGACGCCTGGTATCGGGGTTTCGTGGCCAACGCCATCGACGCCTTCTGCCGCGAGACCGAATGGCTGGACACCTCGGGCATGCGGCACGGCGGCCTGCTTACTGGCGACGACATGGCCGGCTGGCAGGCGACCAAGGAGGCGCCGGTCACCTACGAATGCTGGGGCCACACCTTCTGCAAGACCCGACCCTGGGGTCAGGGGCCGGTGTTCCTTCAGCAATTGGCCCTCCTGTCCGACAGCGATCTCGCGTCGCTGGATCCGCTGGGCCCTGAGTTCGTGCACCTCGTGACCGAGGCAGCCAAGCTCGCCTTCGCCGACCGGGAGGCCTTCTACGGCGATCCCGATTTCGTCGATGTGCCGCTCGAGACCCTGCTGTCGCGCGACTACAACGCGGCGCGCAGGGCGCTCATCGCCGAAACTGCATCACTGGATATCTTGCCCGGCCAGGTGCCCGGTCACCCCGGTAGGGTCGATGTCGAGGCCGCCGTCCGCCGTCTCCAGATGGCGAACGACACCCTGGGCGGCGGGGAGCCCACCTTGGAGGCCGACCTCGTGGGCGGCGACACCTGCCATATCGACGTGGTCGACCGTCACGGCAACATGGTCTCGGCGACCCCCTCGGGAGGCTGGCTGCACGGCTCGCCGATCATCCCGGAGCTTGGCTTTTGTCTCAACACCCGGGCCCAGATGTTCTGGCTCGACGAGGATCATCCGGCTGGACTCGCCCCCGGCAAACGCCCGCGCACCACGCTTTCGGTCAACCTGGTCTTGCGCGACGGCGAACCCTACATGGTCTTCGGCACCCCCGGCGGCGACTATCAGGACCAGTGGACTCTGACCTTCGCGCTCCGCCACCTGCATCACGGCATGAACCTGCAGGAAGCCATCGATGCGCCGGCATTCCAGACCGACCACCTGGTCGATTCCTTCTGGCCGCGGGGGGCGGATCTTGGCTCGCTCATCGTCGAGAGTCGGTTCCCGGAGGCGACGATTGCCGGCCTGAAGGGCCGCGGCCACCGGCTGACCTTGGCCGAAGACTGGTCCCTTGGGCGCCTCTCCGCCGCCGTCAAGGACGGCGACCTGCTGAAAGCCGCGGCCAACCCGCGGCTGATGCAGGGCTACGCGGCCGGCCGTTGACGGCGAACCGGCGGCCGATCCATGAGCACCTCCCACGCCCCCTGCCTGCCCAGCGACGGCTTAATTCAGTGGAATAGCCGCGTCTGGCGATTGGCCGGGCCGATCATCCTCGCTAACATCTCGACACCTCTGTTGGGCGCCGTGGACACCGCGGTCATGGGCCACCTGCCCGACCCTGCCTATATCGGCGGCGTCGCGATCGGGGCGGTGATCTTCGACTTCCTGTTCTGGGGCTTCGGCTTCCTTCAGATGAGCACCTCGGGCTTCACCGCCCAGGCCCAAGGCGCCGGCGACAGGACGGAAGTACGCGCGACGCTGATCCGCGCCATGGCTCTTGCTGTGGCGCTCGGCCTGCTCCTCATCCTCTTGCAAGTCCCCATCGTCGCTCTCGCCTTCGCCGTGATGGACACCAGCCCGCAGGTCGAAGGCCTCGCCCGATCCTACTATGCCATCCGGATATGGAGCGCGCCCTTCGCGTTGGCCAACTACGTCATCTTGGGCTGGCTCCTCGGGCAGCAGCGGGCCGGGCTGATCCTGGTTCTTCAGCTCGCGCTCAACGGCACGAACATCGCACTGGATCTGCTGTTCGTCGTCGGATTCGGGTGGGGCATCGAGGGCGTGGCGCTCGCCACCCTGATCGCCCAGGTGGGCGGCATCGCCTTGGCCTTCGTCTTCGTGCGAAAAGCGCTGGTGACGCGAGACCCGTCGATCACCTGGTCGCGGCTGGCCGACCGCAGGCGCCTTACCGCCCTGCTCCATGTCAATACCAACATCATGATCCGCACGCTCTGCCTAATCTTCGGCTTTGCCTATTTCACGGCCCGGGGCGCGGAGATGGGCGACCTCATCCTGGCGGCCAATGCCGTCCTGATGCAGTTCCTGTTCGTCTCGGCCTACGCCATGGACGGTTTCGCCAATGCCGTGGAAGTCCTGGCCGGCAATGCCCTCGGCCGTCGTTCTCGGTCGGATTTTCGTCGCGCCGTGCAAGTCTCGACCCTCTGGGCTTTGGGTTTCGCGATCCTGTCGGCGCTGATCTTTTGGCTGATGGGTACGCAGATCATCGCGCTGTTTTCCGACATCCCGGAGGTCCGTCTCACCGCGATCGCCTATCTGCCGTGGATGGTCGTCGCACCACTCATATCGGTCTGGAGCTTTCAGCTCGACGGGATCTTCGTCGGCACGACCCGAAGCGCCGAGATGCGCAACGCCATGATCGCCTCGCTCGCCGTTTACCTGGCCGCTTGCTGGCTGCTTATCCCGGCTTTGGGGAATCACGGCCTCTGGCTCTCGCTGATGGTATTCATGGCGGCGCGCACGATCACCCTCGGCTTCTACTTTCCGCGCTTGGAGCGGGCCGTCGCCGGTCCGGCCGACTGAACTGGATTCAAACCACGCCTTTCCCGCGGCCGATCCCATGGGCTTTAATGCGGCGCCATGAGCGCAGAAGACATCAAGAACTTAAGCGGCGGGCCGGGCGGCATCGTCCCCGCTGACCAGGGTTCCATCGCCCGGGCGGCAGAAATTTTGCGCGCCGGCGGCCTGGTCGCCTTCCCCACCGAAACAGTTTACGGCCTCGGCGCCGACGCGACGAACGACCGGGCGGTCGCGGCTATCTTCGAGGCCAAGAGCCGGCCCCGCTTCAATCCCCTGATCGTGCATCTGCCCGACTTCGAGCAAGCGGCAGACTGCGTCGAGATCGACGCGCTGGCACGGACGGCGGCCGAGCGCTTCTGGCCGGGGCCGCTCACCCTCGTCTTGCCCCGGCGCGCGGAGACGAAGATCTCCTATCTCTGCAGTGCCGGCCTCGACAGCCTGGCGGTGCGGGTGCCTGGCCATCCCGTCGCCCAGCACCTCTTGGCCACCGTCGGCCGGCCTCTGGCGGCGCCCAGCGCCAACGCCTCGGGCGGCGTGAGCCCGACCACAGCGGCCCATGTGGCCGAGAGCTTGGACGGTCGCGTCGATCTAATCCTGGACGGCGGCCCGTGCGCGGTCGGCCTCGAATCGAGCGTCCTCGATCTGACCGGCGCGCGGCCGGCACTGCTGCGGCCCGGCGGCGTCCCCAAAGAGGACCTCGAGGCCGCCCTCGGTCCTATCGAAGACGATGACAGAGAGGACACCGCCCCGCGCTCGCCCGGCAGGCTCGCCAGCCACTACGCGCCGGGCCGGCCGCTCAGGCTGGAGGCTCGCCACGCCGGCGGGGACGAAGCTCTGCTGGCCTTCGGCCCCGCGCCCGCGTCCGGCGCCCGGACAACCCTCAATCTGAGCGAAAGCGGCGATCTGATTGAGGCGGCCGCCAACCTCTACGCGATGCTGCACGCCCTCGACGACCCCCGCCATGCCGCCATCGCCGTGATGCCGATCCCCGAACGCGGTCTCGGGGCCGCCATAAACGACCGACTCCGGCGCGCCGCCACGCCGCGCGGATGAGCGCCTAAAGCCACCGCTGGCCAAGGCCTCCTCCAGCTCTTAGATTCACGACATGTCGAAGGCTTCCAAAACCGGGCACGACAGCGCCCTCATTGACGCGATCGCCAAGGCGGTCGGCGCCAAGGGACTGGTTACCGACCCGGGGGAGATGGCGCCGCATCTGGAGGAGCTGCGCGGGCGCTATCGGGGCGCCGCGCTCGCACTGGTGAAACCGGCGTCTACGACGGAGGTGGCGGCGGTCGTGTCCATCGCGGCCACGGCCCAGGTGCCGGTTGTCCCCCAGGGCGGCAACACCGGTCTGGTCGGCGGCCAAGTGCCGCCGGAAGATGGGCGCGCGCTCTTGGTGAACCTCACGCGCATGAACCGCATCCGAGACCTCGACCCGGTCGACAACACCATCACCGTGGAGGCCGGCTGCCTCCTGGCCAACGTTCAGGCCGCCGCTGCCGAGGCGGAGCGCCTGTTCCCCTTGAGTCTGGCCGCCGAGGGCAGCTGCCAGATCGGCGGCAATCTCTCGACCAATGCCGGCGGCATCCACGTGCTGCGCTACGGCAACATGCGCGACCTGGTGCTCGGCCTCGAGGTGGTGCTGGCCGACGGCCGGGTGTGGGACGGCCTGCGGCGGCTGCGCAAGGACAACACGGGCTACGACCTGAAGCAGCTCTTCATCGGCGCCGAAGGTACCCTCGGCATCATCACCGCCGCGGTTTTGCGCCTCTATCCGGCGCCGGCTCAGAAAGCCACGGCCTTTATCGGCCTGGCCGACGTCGAACACGCCATGGCGATTCTTGAGCGCGCCCGGGCCGTGGCCGGCGACCAGCTCGACTGCGTCGAGCTCATGCCGCGCCTCGGCCTGGAGTTCACCCTCCGGCATATCCCCGACACGAGCGATCCCCTCGGCGATCCGCACCCCTGGTACCTGCTGCTGGAGTTGGCGAGCGGCAGGGCCGGCGACCACTTGGCAGAGACCCTGGAGGCTTTGTTGGCCGAAGCCTTCGACGACGGCTTGATCGCCGACGCGGCCTTGGCCGCGAGCGCCGCCCAGGCGGCGGCCTTCTGGCGACTGCGCGAGGGCATGTCGGAGGC
>CALJXB010000050.1 GCA_937974415.1 uncultured Kiloniellales bacterium | reverse complement strand
ATCGACGAGATCCTGAACGCGGTCCTATTCCTGCTAATCGGCTTCGAGGTCTTCGCGCTCACCTTCGAAGAGCGCGACATCGAGCTGGGCCTGCTCTGTATCCCGCTTGTGATCCTGGCGCGTTTCGTCGCCGTCGCCGTTCCCATGGGCCTCCTGCGCCATCGCCGCACGTTCACTCCCGGCGCCCTGCCGATCATGACCTGGGGCGGGCTCAGGGGCGGCATCTCGGTCGCCCTGGTGCTGTCCCTGCCGGCAAGCCCCTGGCAGCACCTTCTGCTGACCGCCACTTATGTGGTCGTGATCTTCTCCATCGTGATCCAGGGCCTCACCATGGAGCGCGTCGTACGCCGGTTCTTGAAAGACGCGCCGTGAGGCTGCTGCGCGACGACGAGGTGCCGGCGCCGCCGGCGGTCGAAAGCTATCAGGAGACCGCCTGGCCTGCCCTCGTTGTCGGCTTGCTGCTTCTTGTCTCGGCAGCGGCGTTGGTCGCCTGGCCGCTGGCGGAGGAGGGTTGGCGCTTGACCTGGATCGTCGCGCCGCTCGGCCTTTCCGCCCTGATCGTGTTTTTGATCGCCCGCTTCGCGCTGCGCTCTTTCCTCGCAAGCCGACGGCCGGAGAGCTGGCGCCTGCGCTGGGACGCCGAAGGGATTTATCTGCGCTACCGCTCCCACCTGAACAACCGCTTCCCCGCCGACACCCCGACCGCCGTATATCTGCCGCGGCGCGAGGTCGCCTGGCTGAAGGTCCGGCGGGAAACCCTGGACACCCCCGACGAACACGGCCGCTGGGGCCTCAAGCGAAGCCACCGCTGGTTTGAGGTCGGCCTACGCGGCCTCGACCCGGCGCCCATCGAAGCGGCCCTCTCGGACGAGGCAAAGCTGCGGGGCCCGCGCGGCTGGCGAGCCAACGACTTTCCGGTGGCCGTGACCCCGCAAGGTACCCTGCGGGTCGGGCTCCGCAATCCGGAAGCGGTCCTCGCCCGATTGCGCCGCTATTATCCGGTGGCGCTCGCGGAGGAGACCGAGTCCGGAGCCTTCGAATCCATGTCCCGCGAAGAGAAGGAGAGCCACATCCTGGCTCTGGCGGCAGCGGGCGACAACTTTGCCGCCATCAAAGCCGCGAGAGAACTTTACGGCCTCGATCTCACCGAGGCCAAGACGTTGGTCGACGAACTTCAGGGCCGGTGACACATCCGACTCGACGCTCAGCCCCGCATGCGTTCGCCTTTGGGGTCGAACAGGGGCTCGGTGACGAGGGTGGCGGGCCGCATTTCGCCGAGGATCTCGATCTCGAACTCTGCGCCCTCGGCGATCATGTCGGGCGGCACGAAGCCCAGCGCCACCGATTTCTCCGCATGGTGGGCGTAGCCGCCTGAGGTGACGAAACCGACCACCTCGCCGTCCTTCCAGATCGGCTCGTCGGCCCAGACGTCGGCGTCCAGGGCGTCCACCACGAAGGTGCAAAGCCTGCGGCTCGGCGGCGTCTCCTTGGCCGCCAGGGCGGCGTCGCGGCCGATGAAGTCGTTCTTCTTGAACGACACGAAACGGTCGAGCCCGGTCTCGGCCGGCGTGTAGTCGGGCTTGTACTCGCGCATCCAGGAGCCGAAGGACTTCTCCAGGCGCAGCGACAGCATGGCCCGCATGCCGAAGGGCCGGAGGCCCAGGTCCTCGCCGGCCTCGGCGAGGGCGTGGTACAGCGCCACCTGATGGCGGGCGGCGACGTAGATCTCATAGCCCAGGTCGCCGGTGTAAGTGACCCGGCAGACCATGGCCGGCACCAGGCCGACGTTGAGCCGCCGCACCGAAAGGAAGGGAAAGGCCTCATTGGAGACATCGCTGCGGGTCACCCGCTGCAGCAGCTCGCGCGCCTTGGGCCCGGCGATCTGGAAGCCGATGCGCTCCAGCGACACGTTGCGCACCTCGACGCCATTGTCGGGCAGATGGTCCTGGAACCAGCGCATGTGATAGGCCTGGGCAACCGAGGACGCGGTCAGGTGAAACTCCTCGTTGCTCAGCTTGGACACCGTGAAGTCGCCGACGAGGCGGCCCTTGGGGCTCAGCATGGGAGTCAGCACCATGCGGCCTTCGTTCGGCATGCGGTTGGCCATGATGTGGCTCAGCCAGGTCTCGGCCTCGGGGCCGGTCACCGCGTATTTGCCGAAGTTGTGGATCTCGTTGATGCCGACGGCGGTGCGCACGGCCCGGCACTCCTCGCCGACCGGCCCGAAGGCGTTGGAGCGGCGGAAGGCCGGGGTCTCGAACAGTGCCTCGCCCTCGGGCGCGAAGTAGTTCACCTGCTCCAGGCCGTAGCCGCAGCCGAAGACCGCGCGTTGGTCCTTCCAGATACCGTAGGCCGGGGTGGTGTTGAGCGGCCGGGCCGCCGGCAGCTCCTCGTTGGGGTAGGAGACGGCGAAGCGGCGCTGGTAGTTCTCTGTCACCTTGGCGCGGGTGTAGGGTCGGGTCGTCCAGTCGCCGAAGCGCGCCACGTCCATGGCGAAGACGTCGCGCGAGGGCTCGCCCTCGATCATCCACTCGGCGAGAGTCAGGCCGACGCCGCCGCCCTGGCTAAAGCCCGCCATGACGGCGCAGGCGGCCCAGTAGTTCTTCAGGCCCGGCACCGGCCCGACCAGGGGATTGCCGTCGGGGGCGAAGCTGAAGGGGCCGTTGATCACCCGCTTGACCCCCGCCTCGCCCAGGCAGGGATAGCGGTTGTAGGCGGTCTCCAAGGCGTCGCCGATGCGGTCCAGCTTGTCGGGCAGCAGCTCGTGGCCGAAGTCCCAGGGCGTGCCGTCGACCGACCAGGGATCGCAGGCCTGCTCGTAGAAGCCGATGACCAGACCGCGGCCTTCCTGGCGCAGGTAGTTCTCGCCGCCCGGGTCGATCACGTGGGGTAGCTCCTCGTCGCGCTCGTAGACCGCCGGGATATCGTCGGTCACCAGGTACTGGTGCTCCATGGGGTGGATCGGCAGGTAGACCCCGGCCATCTCGTTCACCTCGCGGCCCCACAGGCCGCCGGCGTTGACCACGTAGTCGGCCGCGATGGTGCCCTGCTCGCTCACCACGTCCCAACCGCCATCGGCGCGCGGGTTGAGCTCGACCACCCGGTTGCGCAGATAGATCTCGGCGCCTTGGATGCGTGCCGCCTTGGCATAGGCATGGGTGGTCCCAGAGGGGTCCAGGTGGCCGTCCAGGGGATCGTAGAGCGCGCCGATCAGGCCCTCGGGATTGACGATGGGCGAGCGCCTGACGATCTCCTCGGGCCCGATGATCTCGGTCTCCAGGCCCATGTAGCGGTGCTTGGCGCGCTCGCTCTTGAGATGGTCCATGCGCTCCTGGGTCGCGGCGATGGTCATGCCGCCGGAATGGTGGAGGCCGCAGGACTGGCCGCTGAGCTCCTCCAGCTCCTTGTAGAGCTTGATGGTGTAGCCCTGCAGCGCCGCCATGTTGGTGTCGGCGTTGAGGGTGTGGAAGCCGCCGGCTGCATGCCAAGTCGAGCCCGAGGTGAGCTCGTCGCGCTCGATCAGGACCACGTCCTTCCAGCCGAACTTGGTCAGGTGATAAAGCACGCTGCACCCGACCACACCGCCGCCGATCACGGCCACCTGAACGTGCGATTTCATGCTTTCCGCATCCCTTCCGCTCTCAGCCGCCCTCAGGACGGCGCTCCGTCATCCTTTGCCTAGACACCTATTTCGCTCGCATCGCAACGACAAATGCGGCTTGTCCGAAATATTTGAGCCGGGCCATCGCGCCGCCTAATGATGCGCCGGCCTCTGTCCCGCGGCCAGCGGATGATTTCTCGCCACTCCACGGCCGGGCGCTTCCCTCAATCCGTCACCCCATGGCGAAGCCAGGATACTTTCCGTCCGCCAGGCGGCCCTTACGTATCCCGGCCGCGCCAGACCCGCGCGTGGAGCGGGTTGAAGCCCATGCGGTAGGTGAGCTCCGCCGGTCGTTCGATGTCCCAGACGGCGAAATCGCACCACTTGCCGGCCTCCAGGGTGCCGGTCTCGACGCCGAGGCCCAAGGCACGGGCGGCGTTGCGGGTGACCCCGGCGAGCGCCTCCTCCGGCGTCAGGCGGAACAGGGTCGCCGCCATGTTCATGGCGAGCAGCAG
>CALJXB010000049.1 GCA_937974415.1 uncultured Kiloniellales bacterium | reverse complement strand
TACAACGCCCGTTTGGCGGTCGAGGTGGAGCTGGTCGAGGACGACGGCTTCACCCGGTCGATCGTCAAGGCCGAAGCGGAGCGCTCCGTCACCCTGGCGGAAGACGCCAGCCTTCGCGAGCGCGAGCAGGCTTGGTTCAAGCTGGCCGAGATGGTGATGAACGATCTTGACGTCGAGCTGGAGAAATCTCTGTATCGGCACATGGCGGCCCATATCGTGAATTGAGGGCCGGTCTATCGAAAGCGGCAGTTCCCGTCCTGGCAGCGCTCTACGCCGGCAACTGGGCCTAGTCTTTCCGCCCGAACGTCACGCCGTTGCCGCCCAGTCTATCAGGCGGCGAACGAAGTCCTCGCAGGCCTCGATCTGGGAGGTCTCGATGAATTCGTCGGGCCTGTGGGCCTGGTCGATGGAGCCCGGCCCGCAGATCACCGTCGACAGGCCGGCCCGTTGGAACAGGCCCCCTTCGGTGCAATAGGAGACCACGTGCGACTGGTTCGCGCCGGTCAGGAGCCGCACCAGGGCTTCGGCCGGTGAGTCCGGCTCCGGCTCCAGCGCCGGCACCGCGGCCTCCATCTCGGTGACGATGTTGGCCTCCGGTGCGGTCTCGCGCAGGCGCGGCAGCACCTCGCTCTCGGCGTAGCGGTTGAAGCGGGCCAGCACCTCCTCGGCGTCGTCGCCGGGCAGCGGGCGCATCTCCCACTCGAAAACGCACTGCCGAGGCACGATGTTGAGTGCCGTGCCGCCATCGATGGTACCCACCGAGAGGGTCGAATAGGGCGGCTCGAAGGGCGAATCGGGCGGTGCCGCCTGGCGCTTTTCCTCGGCGACTTGGCGCACGAACTGGATCAGGTCGATGGCGGCGTAGACGGCGTGGCCGGCGCGGTGCAGCTGGCTCGAGTGGGCTTCCTTGCCGGTCACCGTGGTGCGGAAGCCGTAGCCGCCCTTGTGGGCGTTCACCAGCTTCATGTCCGTCGGCTCGCCGATAATGACAGCCGCCGGCATGGGCAGGTTACGGGTGACGTCCTCGATCAGATGGCCGACGCCGGTGCAGCCCACCTCCTCGTCGAAGGAGAAGGCGAAGTGCAGCGGCTTGCGCAGGGCGACTTGTGCGGCTTCCGGCGCGAGCGCCAGGCAGACCGCGATGAAGGCCTTCATGTCGGAGGTGCCGCGCCCGTAGAGCCGGCTGTCGCGGCGGGTCATGACGAAGGGGTCGCTGGTCCAGGGCTGGCCCTCGACCGGCACCACGTCGGTGTGGCCGGAGAGCACGATCCCGCCGGCCTCATCGGGGCCGATGGTGGCATAGACATTCGCCTTTTCGCCGTCGGGCGAGACGGTGCGCCGGCTGGCGATGCCGAATTCCGCCAGATAGGCCTCGACGAAGGCGATCAGCTCCAGGTTCGACTTCGAGGAAACCGTGTCGAAGGCGATCAGGTGACCGAGCATCTCGATCGAAGTGGTGTCTTGGGTCATGCCGTCCGGTTGCTTTCCTGCTGACCTCAGCCGCGCCAGAACGAGCGCGACAGAAGCACGAGAACCGTGAAGAGCTCAAGCCGCCCCAAGAGCATTCCGGCCGAGAGCAGCCATTTGGCACCGGCCGGCAGGCTGCTGTAGTTGTGGTCCGGGCCAATGACCGGCCCCAGGCCGGGGCCGACGTTGGCGATTGCCGAGGCGGCGCCGGAGACGGCCGTGATGAAGTCCAGCCCGAGGAAGCCCAGGCCGGCTGCGAGCAGCGCGAAGCTGGCGGTGAAGAGGAAGAAGAAACCCATCACCGAGAGGCTCACCTGCTCCGGGATGGGGCGGTGGTTGTAGTAAGGGATGAACACGCCGTTGGGCTGGATCAGGCGCTTGAGCTGGGCCTTGGCGGTGGCGTAGAGCACCTGGAAGCGGAAGATCTTGATGCCGCAAGTGGTGGAGCCGGCGCAGCCGCCGACGAACATGAGCACGAACATGAGGCTCATGGAAAAGCCGCCCCAGCGGTCGAACTCGGCGGTCGCGTAGCCGGTGCCGGTCATCACCGAGACGACGTTGAAGGCGCCATACCTGAGGGCGTCGAGCGGCGGGAGCACGCCGTTGCGCCAGAGCCACCAGGTGATCAAGAGAATCGCGGCGGCCACCACGATCAGGAACCAACGCACTTGGCTGTCGCGGACCAACACCGCCAGGTTGCCGCGAAGGGCCCTGAGATAGAGCACGAACGGCAGGGAGCCCAGAATCATGAAACCGCAAATCGACCAATCCACGGCAGCGCTATCGTAGTAACCGACCGAGGCGTCGTGGGTCGAGAAGCCGCCGGTGGCGATGGAGGTCATGGCGTGGGCCACGGCATCGAAGCCGGACAGCCCGAGCGCCCAAAGAATGAGCGCCGCCAGGCCGGTGAGGAAGACGTAGACGATGGAAATGCCGCCGGCGATCTGCGCGGCGCGCGGCAGGACCTTGTCGGCGTCGAAGGCCTCGACGCGAAAGAGCTGCATGCCGCCGACCTGCAGGATCGGCAGGAGCGCCACCGCCATGACGATGATTCCGATGCCGCCAAGCCACTGCAGGATGGCGCGCCACAAGAGTATTCCCGGCGCCGTGTGGTCGAGCCCCACGATCACCGTGGCGCCGGTCGTCGTGACCCCGGACATGGATTCGAAAAACGAGTCGGTGACGCTGAGTTCCATGTCTGAGAACACGAACGGCAGGGCGCCGAAAGTCGCGATGACCAGCCAGGCCAGATTGGTCATCACGAAGGCCTGGCGCAGATTGAACCCGATCCAGCCCGAGCGGGTGGTCAGGATCATGGAGACTCCGACGAACAGGGTTACGGCCGACGCGGCGGCGAAGACCTGCCAGTCCGCATGGCCGACCGAATAATCGACGATCGCCGGAATGATCATGGCCAGGGCCAGGATCGTGATCAGCGTTCCGATAACGAAAACGACCGGTCGGAGATCAATCATGGACGCGTAACGCCTGTGGCCCGCAAGGACTGACGACCCTCGTCAGATATGATGGCCGCCGTAGGAACCCGAAGGATTGCCGATCAAGGCCAGGAACTCGCGGCGCGTGCGGGCGTCGGAGCGAAACAGCCCGAGCATGCGGCTGGTGACCATGGCCACGCCGGGGCGGTGGACGCCGCGCGTGGTCATGCATTGATGGGCGGCTTCGATGACCACCGCGACACCCTTGGGCTCGAGCACGTCGTCGATGGCATTGGCGATCTGCGCGGTCATCTTTTCCTGTATCTGCATGCGGCGGGCGTAGGCGTCGACGACCCTGACGAGCTTGCTGATTCCCACCACCCGGCTGCGCGGCATATAGGCGACGTGCGCCTTGCCGATGATCGGCGCCAGGTGGTGTTCGCAATGGGACTCGAAAGGAATATCGCGCAGCAGCACCATCTCGTCATAGCCGTCGACCTCCTCGAAGGTGCGCTTCAGCAGATCCATGGGATCGATGGCGTAGCCCGCGAAGTATTCCTGGTAGGACTTGGTGACGCGCTGCGGGGTCCCGGCCAGGCCCTCTCGCTCCGGGTCGTCTCCGGCAAAGCGAATGAGCGTGCGGACCGCCTCCTCGGCCTCTTGGCGGCTCGGCCGGTCGCCCGAGGGCTCCGCCGGACCCTTGGCAGGTGGTTCGCTCGCCACTTCGGCTACGCGTCGGGATGCGGTCATCGATGGGTCCTCAGAGGCTCGCCGCCCGGGGGCGGTGGGGGCGGTTGCGGTTTCAATTCAATCGCTTGGACTGATGCGGGCTGTCGAGCGAAAACGCCGGAATCTCGATCTCGAAGCGCTCGCCGGTGGGACGCTCCATGCCGTAGCTCCCATGCATGATGCCCGAGGGCGTCGGCAGCGGGGTGCCGCTGGTATAGTTGAAGGACTCGCCGGGATTCAAGACCGGTTGCTCGCCGACCACGCCGACCCCACGTACCTCCTGAACCCGCCCGTTCGAATCCGTGATCTGCCAATGGCGTGACAGCAGCTGCACCACATCGGCCCCGAGGTTCTCTATTTCGACCTGATAGGCCCAAACGTAGTGATCCTCCTCCGGATCCGACTGATCCTCCAAATAGATCGGATTGACGGTAACCCGTATCGAGTGGGTCGTCGCGGAATACATACCTGGGCAGCTCCCGAAAAGCCGTCGGTTTTACGAGGGTACAGTGAGATCTTACCGCGCGCCTCAGGCCGGCGAAAGGCGCATCCCGAAGCTGAGGGCGGGCTCACGAACGGGCCGGTTTCGGCACTGGAACGCCCTGTTTCGTGGCGCGTTCCGCCGGTTCCGTCGGAATCGACGCGCGCTCGCCGGCCGCCGCCAGTTCGACCACCGGCCCTTGCGCGGCCTCTGCGTCGGCCGGGTCGTGAGTGACCAGCAGCGTGGGCAGGCCTTGGGCCCGGGCGTGATCGAAGACGAAGCGCCGGAAGCGGTCGCGCAGGCTCAGGTCGAGCTTGGCGAAGGGCTCGTCGAGCAGCAAGGCCTTGGGCTCGGCCAGGAGCGTGCGCAGCAGCGCCACCCGGGCGCGCTGGCCGCCGGACAGGGTCGCCGGGTCGCGGGCTCCGAAGCCGGCGAGGTCGGCCTCCGCCAGCGCCGCTTCGATGCGCTGGGCGCGGGCCGCGCGCCCGGCGGTCGAGGGGGGCAGGCCGAAGGCCAGGTTTTCCGCCACCGAGAGGTG
>CALJXB010000048.1 GCA_937974415.1 uncultured Kiloniellales bacterium | reverse complement strand
GTGGATCATCCATTCGGCGAGCGTCTTGCCGACGCCGCCGCCCTGCAGGAAGCCGGCCATCACGCCGCAGGCCAGCCAGTAGTTCTTGAGGCCCCGCACGGGTCCCACCAGCGGGTTGCCGTCGGGCGAGAAAGTGAAGGCACCGTTCACCCAGTTCTTGATGCCGACCCGCTCCAGCACCGGATAGCGCTGGTAGGCCATCATGAGCTCGTCGGAAATGCGGTCGATGTCCTCCTGCAGCAACTCGATGCCGTAGTCCCAGGGCGCGCCGTCGATCTGCCAGTGCTGGTGGTTGAGCTCGTAGATGCCGATCAGAACGCCTTTCTGGTCCTGGCGCATGTAGGTGAAACCCTCCAGGTCCACCGTCATGGGCACTTCGAAATCGAGTGCCGCCACCTCCGGGATCGTCTCGGTCACGAGATAGTGGTGGGCCAGCGGCGCCAGCGGCAGGTCGAGCCCGGCCATGCGGCCCACCTGCTTGGCCCAGAGGCCGGCGGCGTTGATGACGTGCTCGGCGTGGATCGTGCCTTTCTCGGTGACCAGATCCCAGGTCCCATCCGGCCGCTGGTTCAGCTCCTCCACCTTGTTGTGCTCGATCACCTCGGCGCCGTGCATCTTCGCCGCGCGGGCATAGGCCTGAACCGTGCCGGTCGTATCCACGTAGCCCTCGCGGTCCGCCCAAAGGCCGCCGATGACGCCCTCGGTGTCCATGATGGGGCACCGTTCCTTGATCTCGCCGGGCGTCATGAGATGGCAGTCCTCGATGCCGATGGTCTGGAAGATCCGGTAGGCCGACTGCAGCCACTCCCAGCGTGCCGGCGCGGAGGCGACCGTGATGCCGCCGGTCATGTGGAGGCCGATATCCTGACCCGACTCCTCCTGGATCTCTGATAGGAGGTCGATGGTATAGGCCTGCAGCGCCGCCATGTTCGGGTCGGCATTGAGCGCGTGAACCCCGCCCGCCGCGTGCCAGGAGGAGCCGGCCGTCAGCACCGAGCGCTCGACGAGCGCGACGTCCTGCCAGCCGAACTTCGCCAGATGATACAAGACCGAGGCGCCGACCACGCCGCCGCCGATCACCACCACTCGGTATTGCGATTTCATGCCCTGCTCCAACTCCCCACCGCTTGCCCACGCTCGCGCGCCAAAACGGCTCTCATCTTGCCTCCGATCTCTGCCTGATCCAAGGTGCAGATGACGATTGGAACGGCGATCAATCGACGAACCACCGGGAGGGGACTTGCGATGAAACTCGTACGCCACGGGGCCGCGGGGCGCGAAGCGCCCGGCCTGCTCGACGCCACCGGCGCCATCCGCGACCTTTCCGGTCATGTCGCCGACATCGATTCGACAAGCCTGGCGGAGGGGATCCTGGATCGGATTAGCGGCATCGACCCGACAGCCTTGCCGGTCGTCGACCCGGCGACCCGTCTCGGCCCGCCGGTCGCCGGCGTCGGCAAGATCGCTTGCGTCGGGTTGAACTATTCCGACCATGCGGAGGAGGCCAAGCTTCCGACCCCCAACGAGCCGGTGATCTTCTTCAAGGCACCGACCGCGATTTCCGGGCCGAGCGATCCCGTGCTCTACCCGGTGGGCGGCTCGAAGCTCGACTGGGAGGTCGAGCTTGCCTTCGTCATCGGCAAGCGGGCGCGGCATGTCGGGGCCGACGACGCGGCCGCCCACATCGCCGGCTACATGGTGCTGAACGACGTGTCCGAGCGCGCTTTCCAGTTCGACCGCGGCGGGCAATGGGGCAAGGGCAAGTCCTATGACACGTTCTGCCCGATCGGCCCCTGGCTGGCGACGACGGACGAGGTGCCCGATCCGCACGCCCTCGACATCTGGCTTGAGGTCAACGGCCGCCGCTTCCAGGACGGCAACACCAGGACCATGATCTTCTCGATCGGCCAGGTGATCGCCCACATCACGGAAATGATGACCCTGGTTCCGGGCGACATCGTCACCACCGGCACGCCGGCCGGCGTGGGCCTCGGCGTGAAGCCGAATCCCGTTTTCCTCCAGGTCGGCGATGTCATGCGCCTCGGGATCGACGGGCTCGGCGAACAGCGGCTGACCGTCATCGCCGAAGAGTCCGGGTCGTGACGCCAGCCATGCGCGACGCTGTCGTCACTGAAGGCGTATGATCCGGGTCGCTTCCGTCCCTGACATCGCGGAGACGAGGGGGCCGTATTGACTGTCAATACGGCCCGTCTTCTTTGGCGGGCGAGTTCCGTCCGGCTCCCCGATACGCGGGCCGAAATCGGGGGACCCTGCCCGGCCAACCGATGACGGGCGGGCGAGGGCCCCTGGGGCCGGCACGAAGGCTCCGCGCTACTCCGGCTGGTTCTCTTTCATGCACTTGGCGTAGGCGGCCTGATACTTGCCGGAGAGGCCGCTTCCTTGCGTCGCGCCCTGCCACAGCTCGTCATTGTTGCCGATCTCATCCACCTGGCTCTGCTCGCGCTGCGCCAAGAGTTTCGAGCGATCATCCTCCGCGATGCCCCTGCAGTAGGTCTCGAGTTCCAAGGACCGCCTCTCCTCGGGCGTCAGCGGCTGGGCGCTACAAGCGGCCACGAGGACCAGGGCGAAAACGGCAGGAGACCCAAGGCTAGCGCGTAACATCGATCCCATGAATCACGCCCTCACGCCAGATTGAACACGCTGCGCGGCCGTTGCCCGAAACCCGGCGGATGAAGAGTTGCCAACGAAGAGCGTGGCCCACACGGAAAGCGGCTCGGTCAGCTGCCCGCCCGCTTGCCGCGCCAGTCCCATGTCTGGCCCTCGCCGCAGTGGTCCCAGGTGCCGTCAAACTCGGTGAAGGCCGGATTGAACTGGAACCGAACGACACCCCAATGGTAGCTGCCGCCATTTTCGACGGTGCAGCGCTGGCGCCCGGAATCCTCGACCCACAAGCCTTCCCATCTGCCGCTTGTGTCGGCGGAGTAGAAGGTGACATAGGGGCCTGGAATCGACGCCATCCTGCCGTACTCGTCGAAGGTCGTCTTGGCCGTCGTAGTGCCGCCGCGGGGCCTCTCGAATTGCGACACCCACCGCCCTTGCGCATTCCCGAAAACCTCCGCTTCCGCCTCCGACGGCGTGACCTGCGCCTCGCCCTGGGTCTCCGATGCCGCCGTCTGAGACGGCTCGACCGCCTGCGGCACCGTGGCCGACTCGAAGTCCTTCGTCGGCTCCAGGCCGCGCAGCACGCGAACCTCCCCGCCGCCCTGCAACAGGTACGGCCCCTCCTCCGCCGTTGCCGGCGCGTTCAACGAGGCCAGCATCATGGCGGCCGCCAACGGCCCAGCGGCCAGACTCATGCAGTTTCTCATCTTCGCCTCCTGCGATCGTCGGTGGCGATGTTCCATTCGGCCGCCACCACGCCAATTTCCCCTGTCGAAACCGCAAGGTGTATTGTCGCTCCTACTAGAGTAACCAATCGACACTCCGTCGCCAAGCGACGCGAGTTGGAAATTCGTGCCGCAGCGAGCGTCGCTGCCTGTCGCGGCGCCTCGATCCCGTGTGCCCGTCGCGGGCTCGACCTTCGGCGTTTCCGCCGGGCGCCTAGCCGGATTTCACGATGAAGGGCTTCTTCGCTACGCTCGCACGCGCGCGGCCGGTGGGCATTTCGACGTCGAAGGACGCGCCCAGAGCGGCGAATCTCGTTTGCACCATCGCATAGCCGATATTCTTCTCCAGGCGCGGCGAATAGAGCGCGACCGTCACCTCACCGATCTCTTCGCCGATCCCTTGGCCGGCGTCGAAGGCCGGCCAGCGGTCCTCGAACGAGCCGGACGGCAAAGGGTCGCAAGCGAGTTCGATACCGACCAGACGCCGGGCGACGCCCTCCTGCTTGATGCGCCGGAGCGCCGCCTTGCCGATGAAGTCCTGGGCCTTCTCCGGCTCCAGCATCCAATCGAGGCTGGCCTCGTAGGGGTTGGTATCGAGCGAGATGTCGCAGCCGTAGCCGAGGATCCCCGCCTCGACCCGGCGGATGTCCGACGGGCCAGTAACCGCGATGCCGTGCGGCCGGCCGGCATCGAGGATCCGCGCCCAGAGGTCCTCCGCGTGGCGGCTGTCGCGCAGGAAGATCTCGAAGCCGACCTCCCCGCTCCATCCCGAGCGCGAGAGCATGACGGGTATGCCGTCCAAATCGAGGGCGCGAATCTCGTAGAACCGCAGGCCTTGGCCGCGCTCGCCGAACAGCGCCTCGATGACGCCCGGCGACTTAGGGCCCTGAATCTGCACGGGAGAGACGTCCGGTTCCGAGATCGCCACCTCCATCTCGGCGAACACGGCGATGCCTTTCACCCAAAGAATAAGGTCGCTGTCCGACGCCGATAGCCAGAAGTGCTGGTCGGCGAGGCGAAACAGAACCGGGTCGTTGACGATCCCGCCCTCTTGCGAGGTCACCACGATGTAGCGCCCGCGGCCCACCGGACAGGCCGAGACATCCCGCGGGGTGAGCAGCTCCGTGAACCGCAGCGCGTCCGGCCCGGTTATCTCGACCTGGCGCTCGGTCGCCACGTCCCACAGCGTCACCCCTTC
>CALJXB010000047.1 GCA_937974415.1 uncultured Kiloniellales bacterium | reverse complement strand
CGCCGTGGCTCGGGTTGCGCCTCGTGCTGGGCACTCCGCGCGGCTTCCTGCTGGGCCTCCGGCTCCGGGTTCTGGTGGGTCTCCTGCGCCACGTCTCGTGACTCCTCTGCTTCCAGATCCGTGCTTCCATTGAGTTTGACGAGCCGCCCGTTCACGGCCGCCAGCGGCTCCCCTGCGACCTCCGGCTTGGGCTTTTCGCGGGTCATCGAGGGTGCGCTGGAGCTGCTCTCGCCGGTCAGCCTGGCGGCTTTCCGGCTCTTCGCGTTGCCCGGCGAGGAGGGCGCCTTTTGGAACGGGGCCTCGGGCGCCGACTTCTGGCGTGCGACGACGTGGGCCAAAAAGAAGGTGATCGAGAAAAGAATGACCGCGAAGGCGACCGGGGCGGCCGTCATCCAATAGGATCCCGGCTGCACCATCACGATGTCCTGGCCGAACACAAGATAGGTCAGCCATTCGGACTTGGTCGGATTGGCCAGCGCCCACTCAACGGCCGCGGGGTCTGAAAGGTCGACCTCGATACCGCCCAAGAAGAGCCTCGCGTGCATATAGTTTTCGCTGAACCAGAGTCCCGCACCCGCTCCCGCGATGCCCGCAATTATTGAAAGAAGCCACTTTTTCATAGCGCAGTACGATCCTCGAATTAGGAGAGGCGGCAGCCCATAGTGGTAGCGCAGTTAACGACCGTCGCTTCCGCCGGAGTTGAATCACTGAGTGTGTAAATAACCAAGCTGAAATCGCACCGTAATGAATTAAGTATAATTGTACATTGTAATATAGCTCCATCCACATGCAACAACATTATTGTTAATTATTATCGTTAATTGTTATGGTTAACAGCGGCAGCGGTCTGAGTCTTAGTTTTTAGATTTGGCGCTCCGAGCAGATATTGGATCGCAGCCAATTTCATGTGGCGGCGACCGGCGGTTGTGCCAGCGCCGCGCTCCAGACCTCTAGAGCGGGATGCCGATCCTGGGAGCGTCAGTCGCCAGCAGCGGCTCCACCGAGCTGCATCGGATCGGGAACCTGGGGCGGGAGACTTTCCGGGCGCTCACTTTTGCGGACGCCAGCCAAGGCCTGGTGCTAGGAATGTGCGTCGCCTGCATCGCCCCGGCTGCCGAAGGCGTGATCACCGAATTGTCGGAGCAACGCAATCAGTTGCCAAAGTTCGACTGGCAAGCAGCCCAATGCGCCTCTAAGTTTTCATATCATGACGATGACGGAGGGATTGCCATGAACGTGGTGCCCGTACAGCGCTCCGCAGGCTATGACCCCGGGCTGCCTTTCCTGGGTAGCGGGCTGGAACGATATGTTGTCCGGGGCGGAGGTGCTGCGGTTATCGAGCTTTCGCAAGGCGAGGGCCTCGAGATCATCGATCCCCAAGGCCTGCAGCGCTGCGAGCTTGCGGTGTTCGGGCACGACGGAACGGAAGACGCGGCCGCCCTGGGTGCCGCCGCATCGGCGCCCGCCGAAGGCATCGCCGCGATCCTGTCCGACGGCAGCGAGTCGTCGCGCGCGGTTTCGGCCGGACTCCGGCGCCACAATATCCGCTTCGAGGACTGCCGCGCGGTTTGCCTCTTCGAGGGCGACTCGCGGCCGGGCGAATCCGTGTCTTATACGGCCCAACGGGCGGCCGCCTGCATCGTCGCAGCCCCGGGCGGGTCGATGTCGCCGGAGCGCCAGGATCCGCCCACCGACTTGGTGGTCATGGTCAAGCGGGCCGAGACGGCGCCGCGGGCCGCGCCCAGGCTGCCAACGCCCCTGGCCGATCCGCGGCTCGACTTCCGGGTCGACCGGGCCACGGCCCAGAGCTACGAGGTCAAGGCGGGCGAGTTCATCCAGGTGATCGACGTCGAGGGCCGCCAGTGCTCCGACTTCCTGGCCTTCGGCAGGCGGCAGCTCGACAAGGGCGTCGAGCGCGGCCTGGACGCGCTCACCACCCGCACCCTCATGGGCGCCCTCTACCCGGAGCCGGGCCTGTTCTCGAAGTTCTTCGACCAGGACATGCAGCCCCTGGTCGAGGTCATTCAGGACACGGTCGGCCGCCACGACACCTTCAACCTGGCCTGCACCGCCAAGTACTACGAGGACATGGGCTATCCGGGCCACGTCAATTGCTCGGACAATTTCAACGGGGCGCTCGAGCCTTACGGGATCGCGCCGCGCAAAGGCTGGCCGGCGATCAATTTCTTTTACAACACCGCGGTCGACGAGCGGAACGCGCTCTATTTCCAGGAGCCCTGGTCGCGGCCGGGCGACTACGTGTTGCTGCGGGCGATGACCGACCTGGTCTGCGCCACCTCGGGCTGCCCCTGTGACATCGACGCGGCCAACGGCTGGAACCCGACGGACATGCACGTGCGGGTCTATCCGGAGCAGAACACTTTTCGAAAAGCGGTGGCCTACCGCATGACCCCCGACGCCGAGCCGGAACTGACCCGGGAAACCGGCTTTCATCCGCGCACCTCGGCGCTCACCCGGAGCTTCGCCGAGTACCGCGGCTTCTGGCTGCCGACGTCGTTCCGCGACACCGGGGCTATCGAGGAATACTGGGCCTGCCGGGAGCGGGCCATCATGCTGGACCTCTCGGCGCTTAGGAAGTTCGAGGTCACCGGCCCCGACGCGGAAGCCCTGATGCAGCACACGCTCACCCGCAACGTGCGCAAGCTGGCCGTCGGCCAGGTGGTCTATTCGGCCATGTGCTACGAGACCGGCGGCATGCTGGACGACGGCACCCTGTTCCGCCTCGCGCCGGACAAGTTCCGCTGGGTCTGCGGCGACGATTACTGCGGCCTCTGGCTGCGCCAGCAGGCCGAGAAGCTCGGCCTCAAGGCCTGGGTGAAGGCCTCGACCGATCAGCTCCACAACGTTTCGGTCCAGGGGCCGAAAAGCCGCGAGATCCTGAAGCAGGTGGTTACGGCCAAACCGGATCAGCCCACGATCGAGGAGCTCGGCTGGTTCCGTTTCACGATCGGGCGGCTCGGCGGCCAAGACGGCCCGTCCCTCGTCGTTTCGCGGACCGGCTATACCGGCGAGTTAGGCTACGAGGTCTGGTGCCATCCGACGGACGCGCCTCAGGTCTGGGACGCGATTTGGGATGCCGGCCAGGCCTACGGCATCGCGCCGCTGGGGCTCGACGCCCTGGACATGCTGCGCATCGAGGCCGGGCTGATCTTCTACGGCTACGAATTCTGCGACCAGACCGACCCCTTCGAGGCGGGCATCGGCTTCGCCGTGCCGCTGAAATCCAAGGAGGACGACTTCATCGGCCGCGAGTCCCTCATTCGGCGCAAGGAAAACCCGCAAAGGAAACTGGTCGGCCTGGAACTGCACGACAACGAGCCCGCCGCCAAGGGCGAGAGCGTCCATGTCGGGCGCAGCCAGGTGGGCGAGGTGACCAGCGGCACCCGCTCGCCGATCCTCAAGAAGAACATCGCCCTCTGCCGGATCGACGTGAACTACGCCGAGCTCGGCACCGAGGTCGAAGTCGGCAAGATCGACGGCCATCAGAAACGCCTTCCCGCCACCGTGGTCCCCTTCCCCCACTACGATCCGGAGAAGACCCGCGTGCGGGCGTGAGCGCGGGAAACCATGACCGGACAAAACGCGCCCCTCAAAGACCACAAGATTATCGACGACAAGCAAGTCGCGGCCGCCATGCGGAGGGATTTGGCCGATAAGGTCGGCTCACTCACGGAATCCGGTTGGCCGCCCAAGCTTGTGTCCATCGCGGTCGGCGACGCGGAACCGGCAATGCTTTACATCCGCAACCAGAGGCGAGTCGCCGAGTTGCTTGAGATCGCTTTCTAGGAGCGCAGCTATTCCGGCGATGTGAGTCAGGACGAATTGCTGGCCGCGGTCCAGTCCTTGAACGCCGATCCCCGGGTGACCGGCGTGATCATTCAGCGCCCGGTGCCGGCCCAGCTTTCCATCAAGGAACTGCAATCCGCCGTCCATCCCCTGAAGGACGTCGAGGGCATGCATCCGGCCTCGATCGGCAACATCGTTTACAACGACCTCGTCTTGGGGCCCTGCACCTCGCTTGCGTCGGTGGAACTGCTCAAGTGGACCGGATTGGAACTGAAGGGCTTCGAGGTGGTGGTGATCGGCCACTCGGAGATCGTCGGAAAGCCGATCGCATTCTTGCTGATGAGCGAGGGCGCGACCGTAACCGTTTGTCACCACATGACCCGCAATCTTGCGGTTCATTCCCGTCAGGCGGATGCCGTCTTCGTCGCCGTCGGCAAGCCTCAGCTTATTACCGGCACTATGATCAAGCCGGGCGCGGTCCTCATCGACATTGGAATCAACCAAGTCGAAGGGGCAGACGGAGACTCCTACGTCGTCGGCGACGCGGACTTCGACTCCTGTCACGAGGTGGCCGGCTGGATAACGCCAGTCCCCGGCGGCGTCGAGCCGATGACCGTGACCATGCTGATGCGCAACACGGTGACGGCCGCAGAGTTGCAAAAGGAACACTACGAAGCGCAGTTTGGACAGCAAGCGCCATCCCGTCATTCCGCCTGCCGCCGTCCCACAAGCGACGTCACGATGGCCGCGCCGCCCAAACAGCCGACGCCACGCGGCGGAAATTCCCGCCAAGAATGCCGCGGATTTCCGTCTCGTCGAAGCCGCGGTGAAGCAGGCCATCGGCCAGGCCCGGCAACTGCGATGGACTTACGTGTTTGATGGCCGGAGTGTCGTAGCGATTGCCGGCCGGCCAAAAGTCAGGCCGGCTTCTCAGGATCGCGCCAACGTCGATATCGACCTCCGGAGAAAAGTCGAGGCCAAAACCGACGTGTTCCGCGCCGACCAGTTCGGCCACATGGCAAGCATGGCGCAGAATCGTCTCGTTGCTGGTGTCGTTTTCGCCCAAGAAAATCCCCATGCCGTTCATGCCGACGACTCCGCCGGTTTCGGCACAGGCCTTGATCTGCTCGTCGCGAATATTGCGCTGATGGTTCCACACGGCGCTGGGGTTCGAGTGCGAGAAGACCACTGGCTTGGACGACTCCGCCATGATCTCCAGGGTCGTGCGACAAGCGGCGTGCGAGCAATCGACGATGACCCCGACACGGTTCATCTCCCGCACGATCGATTTGCCGAAGTCGGTCAAGCCTACGTCGTCATCATGGCACCCGCCGGCCGCGTCGTTCTTGAGATTGTAAGCAAACAGCATCTGCCGCACGCCGAGCGCGTGGTAGAGTTCCACCATATCGATGTTGCCGTTCAGCGCGTTCATGCCTTCGATATCGAAGGACAGCGCGAACTTGCCCTCTCTTTTGGCACGATCGATGTCATCCACGGATCCGGCCAGGACAAAGTCGTCGTCGTGCCGCAGCACCCAGCGGCGGTAGGCCGCCAGGGTTGCCAGAGTCTGCTGCCAGCCCATGACGTCGAATCCGACATTGACGCTGAGATAGTCGACCCCTTGGTCGCGCCAGTCATGGAGCAACGCCAAATCAACCTTGGGGTCCGGAAAAACGCCAGCATGAGCGTCCCATATGAGCGCATCGGAATAGAGCTCGAGGGACCGGGAAGAGGCAGTGACGGACATAGTGTCGACTCCTCTTTTACATAATCCTATTTGGACGCCC
>CALJXB010000046.1 GCA_937974415.1 uncultured Kiloniellales bacterium | reverse complement strand
TCTTCTCGGCCCGGGTCTTCATGCCGCCCGGGTCGGAGCCGTGGTCCGGTTCGGTCAGGCCGAAGCAGCCGACGATCTCGCCGGTCGCCAGGCGGGGCAGGTACTTCTGGCGCTGCTCTTCGGTGCCGTAGGCGTGGATCGGGTGCATGACCAGGGAGGACTGCACCGACATGGCCGAGCGATAGCCCGAGTCCACCCGCTCCACCTCCCGCGCCACCAGGCCGTAGGCGACATAGTTCACCCCGGCGCAGCCATAGTCTTCCGGCAGGGTCGAGCCGAGGAAGCCAAGCGCCCCCATCTCGCGCAGGATCTCCGGGTCGAAGCGCTCGTGCCGGTTGGCCTCCAGCACCCGGGGCATGAGCTGTTCCTGGCAATAGTCGTGCGCGGCGTCGCGGATGAGGCGCTCGTCCTCGGTGAGCTGCTGGTCCAGCAGCAGCGGATCGTCCCACTGGAAATTCGCCCCGCCGGCCTTCGGCTCCGCCGCAACAGGCTCCGCTTGCGCCATGACCCATCTCCTCCCGGCCGGGGCCTGTTCGGCCCAACAAGCCCTTGTTACCCATCGCGCTGCTGGCCGCAGCCGCCCGGCGGTCCGGTCTGCAGCATGAAAAGGGCGATCATTATCGAGACTTGGTCTTAGAAGCTCAAGCGCGCCTTCGCGTGGGTCTGCCCGGCCAATAGCCGCCATAGACCGCGCCCGAGTGCAAGTTCGCGGATCTGCCCTCTGGCCGAGTGGTCACCGGCGCAGGCCTGAAACCGGCGCCGGCCGTTCAGCGCTTCTTGCGCTGGCCGCGCTTGCGGCCGAGGCCGATCTGTTTGGCAAACTCCGAGCGTTGCTTGGCGTAGTTGGGCGCCACCATGGGATAATCGGGCGGCAGGCCCCACTTGGCGCGATATTCCTCGGGGGACAGGCCGTAGGTTGTACGCAGATGGCGCTTTAACATTTTGAGTTTCTTGCCATCTTCCAAACACACGATATGGTCCGGCTGCACCGACCGGCGTATCGAGACCGCGGGTCGCTGGGGCACGGCCTTTGGCGCCTCGCTTCCATCGAGCGCCGACAGCGACTCGTGAACGGTGCTGATGATCGAGCTTAGCTCGGCGGTGGGTATCGGATTGTTTCTTACGTAAGCGGCCACCACTTCCGCAGTCATTCGCAATATGTCGGCGGATGTCGATTGTTCCGGCCCTGCGTCGGTCATCTTGCTATTCCACTATATTGTCTGCCAGCGCTTGGAAAAATTGCATAAGCACTAGTAAGAGTCAATTGGTCGAAACAAACACAAAATCAATGCTTGCGAGTTGCGTAAAATGCGCGACGTTTTACTGGTTATTTTAAAGAAGTCCTGCTTGATGAACTTCCGAACTTGTCGCTTCGCCGGCCACGGGCACGGCGGCGGCGGGATATTGGGGTCCACTCAAACTCTTGTGGCGGGCTTTTGCGCACTTGCGACATATGGTAGTGTCCGCGCCCGATTTACCGCGTGCGGCCGTGAGCCGAGGGTCGAGGGATAACGATGTCGAGGAAGCAAATTGCGATTGCATCCGACCACGCCGGCTACGATCTCAAGACGACCCTTGCCGGAGAGTTGGCCGAGATGGGCTACCAGGTGCTCGATCTCGGGACCGACGGTCCCCAGTCGGTCGACTATCCGGACTTCGGTTCGGCCTTGGCCAAGGTCGTCGGCGAGGGCGAAGTCGAGCGGGGGATCTTGATTTGCGGGACCGGTATCGGCATATCCATGGCCGCCAATCGTCATCCGGGCGTGCGCGCGGCGGTGTGCTGGGACGAGACCTCGGCGCGGCTCACCCGCGAGCACAACGACGCGAACGTTTTGGCCTTGGGCGCCCGCCTCTTGGGGGTCGAAGTGGCCAAGGATTGCGTGCGGACGTTCTTGAGCACGGACTTTGCCGGCGGACGCCATGCCGGGCGGGTCGCCAAGTTGGGATAGAGCCTATCGGAATCAAACACTGCGACCGCGTGCGCGCGGTTGCCCTGGAGGGGAGAGAGAGGGAATGGCTGCAGACAGCGCGCAGGGATCTTTCATCGAGGAGTCCTTTTTCACGGCATCGCTGGCCGACAGCGATCCCCAGCTTAACGACGCCATTCGCGGCGAGCTCAAGCGTCAGCAGGACCAGATTGAGCTGATCGCGTCCGAGAACATCGTCTCTCGGGCGGTCTTGGAGGCGCAGGGCTCGGTGCTCACCAACAAGTACGCGGAAGGCTATCCCGGCCGCCGCTACTACGGCGGCTGCGAATACGTCGACGTCTCCGAGCAGCTCGCCATCGACCGCGCCCGCGAGCTGTTCTCCTGTGAGTTCGCCAACGTGCAGCCGCACTCCGGTGCCCAGGCCAACCAGTGCGTCATGCTGGCCCTGTGCCAGCCGGGCGACACCATCATGGGCCTGTCCCTGGCGGCCGGCGGTCATCTGACCCACGGCGCGCCGCCCAATCTGTCCGGCAAGTGGTTCAACGCCGTGCAGTACGGCGTGCGCCGGGAAGACGGCCTGATTGATTTCGACGAGGTGGCGGCGCTTGCCCGCGAGCACAAGCCGAAGCTGATCATCACCGGCGGCTCGGCCTATCCGCGCATCCTCGATTTCCCGCGCTTCCGCGAGATCGCCGACGAGGTCGGAGCCTATTTCTGGGTCGACATGGCGCACTTCGCCGGGCTGGTGGCGGCGGGCGTGCACCCGAGCCCCTTGCCCCACGCCCATGTGGTCACGACCACGACTCACAAGACCCTGCGCGGTGCGCGCGGCGGCATGGTTCTGTCCAACGATCCGGATCTCGGCAAGAAGATCAACTCGGCGGCCTTCCCGGGCCTGCAGGGCGGTCCGCTCGAGCATGCGATCGCCGGCAAGGCCGCGGCCTTCGGCGAGGCCCTCAAGCCGAGCTTCAAGCTTTACGCCCAACAGGTGGTGGACAACGCGAAAGTCCTCGCCGAGACCCTGCTCGAGAACGGCTTCGACATCGTCTCCGGCGGCACCGACACCCACCTCATGCTGGTCGACCTGCGCCCCAAGAAGCTGACCGGCCGGGACGCGGAAGCCAGCCTCGACCGGGCCGGCATCACCTGCAACAAGAACGGCGTGCCCTTCGATCCGGAGAAGCCGACGGTGACCTCGGGCATTCGCCTCGGCACGCCGGCGGCCACGACTCGCGGCTTCGGCACCGAGGAGTTCCGCCAAGTCGGCGCGCTGATCACCCGGGTGCTGGACGGCCTTGCCGCAAACCCCGAGGACAACGGCGCTGTCGAACAGGAGGTGCGCAAAGAGGTGGTGGCGCTGTGTCACCGCTTCCCGGTCTATCAGGGCTTTTAGGCCGGGGCGTCCGGAAAACCGCGCCAGATCGTTCTAAGGGGAAAGGCCGATGCGCTGTCCGTTCTGCGGCAACGATGACACCCAGGTCAAGGACTCGCGGCCGACCGAGGACAACTCGGCGATCCGCCGCCGCCGCCAGTGCGCTCACTGCGCGGCTCGCTTCACCACCTTCGAGCGGGTGCAGCTGCGCGAGCTCACGGTGCTGAAGGGCGACGGCCAGCGCGAGCCCTTCGACCGGGAGAAGCTGCTGCGCTCCATGACCATCGCGCTGCGCAAGCGGCCGGTGGAGCAGGATCGCATCGAGCGGGTGGTGAATAGCATCGTCCGCCAGCTCGAGAGCTCGGGCGAGAGCGAGATCCGCAGCCAGACCATCGGTGAACTGGTGATGGATGCTCTGAACGGCCTGGA
>CALJXB010000045.1 GCA_937974415.1 uncultured Kiloniellales bacterium | reverse complement strand
CTAGTCCGCCGCCGGGCCGGGGCCGCCCGAGATCTGCGCCAGGGCGGCGGCGATCTTGGCGGAGGCGGCGGCCGCCTCCTCGCGGCGCTCGCGCTGCTCGCTCACCACCTCCGCCGGGGCCTTGGCGAGGAACTGCTGGTTGGCGAGCTTCTTGTCGAGCTTGGCGATCTCGCTTTCCTGCTTTTCAATCTCGCGGCTGAGGCGCGCACGCTCCTGGTCGAGATCGATCACCGCGCCCAGGGGCAAAACTGCGGTCGCATCGTCGAGCACGATCTGGGCCGATCCCTCCGGCACGTCGCCTTCCAAGACTTCAATCTTTTCCAGGCGCGCCAGGCGGCGGATGAGATCGCCGTGGGCACGGGCGCGCGCCAGCACTGACGCATCGGCATCCTTCAGCAGCAGCTCGATCAGCGTCTTGGGCGGCACGTTCATCTCGGCCCGCACGGCGCGGACCTCGCCGATCAGGCGCACCACCCAGTCGATATCCGCCGCAGCCTCGGGGTCGATCAAGGAGTCGCCCAGGTCCGGCCAGGCGCTCGCGATCAGCAGACCGTCCGACTCCTCCCGCAGGTGGTCCCAGAGCTCTTCGGTGATGAACGGCATGAAGGGATGCAGGAGATGCAGCAGCCGGCCGAGCACCCAGGCCATGGCAGCACGGGTCTCCTTGGCCGCGGCCTCGTCTTCGCCCTGTAGGACCGGCTTGGCGAACTCCAGATACCAGTCGCAGAACTCGTGCCAGGTGAACTGGTACAAGAGGCTCGCCGCATCGTTGAAGCGATAGGCGGCGAGCGCGTCGTCGAGCTCGCGGCCGGTCAGGACCAGCTTGCCGATGATCCAGCGGTTGATCGCCTGCTCCGCCTTGGCCGGATCGAAATCCGGGTCCGGGGCGGCGCCGTTCATCAGGGCGAAGCGCGCCGCGTTCCACAGCTTGGTGGCGAAGTTGCGATAACCCTCGACCCGGTTCTCGGAGATCTTGACGTTCTGCCCCGGCGCGGCCAGCGCCGCCCAGGTGAAGCGCAGGGCGTCGCAGCCGAAGCGGTCCATGATCTCCAGCGGATCGATGCTGTTGCCCAGGGACTTGGACATCTTCTGGCCGTGCTCGTCGCGCACCAAGCCGTGGATGTAGACGGTGTGGAACGGCACTTCGCCCATGAAATGTAGGCCCATCATCATCATGCGGGCGACCCAGAAGAAGATGATATCGAAGCCGGTGACCAGCACGTCGCCCGGATAATAGCGCTCGAGCTCGGCCGTCTTCTCCGGCCAGCCGATGGTCGAGAACGGCCAGAGCGCCGAGGAAAACCAGGTGTCGAGCACGTCGGGGTCGCGCTCCAGCGCCGCCGCCTCGCCATAGTGGGCCTGGGCGGCGGCGGCCGCCTCCTCCTCGCTCATCTCGACGAAGACCGTGCCGTCGGGCCCGTACCAGGCCGGAATCTGGTGGCCCCACCAGAGCTGGCGGGAGATGCACCAGGGCTGGATGTTGCGCATCCACTCGAAGTAGGTGTTGGCCCAGTTGGCCGGGACGAAGGTGGTGCGGCCCTGCTCCACCGCCTCGATGGCCGGCTTGGCCAGGGTCACCGCATCGGCGTACCACTGATCGGTGAGCCATGGCTCGATGGCGACGCGAGAACGGTCGCCGTGGGGCACCATGTGAACGTGATCCTCGATCTTCTCGATCAGGCCTTGAGCCTCCAGGTCGGTCACCACCTTGTCCCTGGCCTCGTAGCGGTCGAGGTTGCGATAGGGCTCCGGCACGGCATCGTTGGTGCGCGCGTCCCGGTCGAAGATGTTGACCCGCTCCAGGCCGTGGCGGCGGCCGATCTCGAAGTCGTTGAAGTCGTGGGCCGGGGTTACCTTGAGCGCGCCGCTGCCGGTCTCCGGGTCGACGTAGTCGTCGGCCACGATCTTCAGCTTGCGCCCGACTAGCGGCAGCACGGCGTTCTTGCCGACCAGATGCCTGTAGCGCTCGTCGTCGGGATGCACGGCCACGCCGGTGTCGCCCAGCATGGTCTCCGGCCGGGTCGTGGCGACCACCAGATAGTCGTCCTCCGCGCCCTCGATGGGGTAGCGGAAATGCCACAGCTTGCCCTTGATCTCCTTCTGCTCGACCTCCAGGTCGGAGATCGCCGTGTGCAGCTTGGGGTCCCAGTTGACCAGGCGCTTGTCGCGGTAGATCAGGCCGTCCTTGTAGAGGTCGACGAAGACCTTGCGAACCGCCAGGGACAGGCCGTCGTCCATGGTGAAGCGCTCGCGCGCCCAGTCGGCCGAAACGCCGAGCCGCCGGAGCTGGCGCGCGATGGTGCCGCCCGATTGGGCCTTCCACTCCCAGACCCGCTTGACGAACTTCTCGCGCCCCAGCCCGCGCCGCGTCTCGCCTTGCTCGGCGAGCTGGCGTTCCACCACCATTTGAGTGGCGATGCCGGCGTGGTCCGTGCCCGGCTGCCACAGGCAGTCGCGGCCGGCCATGCGGTGATAGCGGATCAGGATATCCTGAATGGTCTGGTCGAGCGCATGGCCCATGTGCAGGCTGCCGGTGACATTGGGCGGCGGCATCATGATGCAGTAGGGCTTGGCATTCGAGTCGACCCGTGCCGAGAAGGCTCCCGCCTCCTCCCAGCGGGCATAGTGTTTCGCTTCGACCTCGCCGG
>CALJXB010000044.1 GCA_937974415.1 uncultured Kiloniellales bacterium | reverse complement strand
GCCTTGGCGGCGGGTTTCACGGTGTCGAGAGGGACGGAGGAGCCTCCGGCCAAGGCCATGACCGACCGCCACAAGTTTGCCAGGCTGACCGCCGCGCGACGGGTTTGGGCCGTTGCCTCGATCCATGGCGAGGCCGAGCGGCTGGGCCGTCTCCACGGCATGATCTGGGACCGCCTGCAGCCGGGCGACCGCATCGTTTATCTCGGCAACATGATCGGCCTTGGCCCGGCGGTCGGCGAGACCCTGAACGAGCTTCTCGCCTTTCGCCGAGTGTTTCTGGCCGGGCGCAATGCCTTCGCCTCCGATCTCGTCTACCTGCGCGGCGCCCAGGAGGAGATCTGGCAGAAGCTGCTGCAGCTCCAGTTCTCCCAGGACCCCAAGCGGGTGCTGAACTGGATGCTCGAGTTCGGCGTCGCCAGCACCCTCGACGCCTATGGCACCACGGTCGAACAGGCCCGCGGTGCGGCCGGCGGCGGCGCCGTGGTGCTGACCCGCTGGACCAGCGCCCTGCGCCGGTCGATCCGCGAGCGCCCCGGGCACTTCGACCTCTATGCGGCGATCCGGCGCGCCGCCTTCACGCCCGACGGCGCACTCTTGCTGGTCAACGCCGGCCTCGACCCGGAGCGGCCGCTCGACACCCAGTTCGACAGCTTCTGGTGGGGCGGCGACGGGTTCGCCCGCATCACCGAGCCCTACGGCCAGTTCCGTAAAGTGGTACGCGGCTTCGAGCCCCATCACCCGGGCCTGGTCGAGACCGACTATACCCTGACCGTGGACGGCGGCTGCGGCTACGACGGCGCGTTGCTGGCCGCCTGCGTCACGCCCAGCGGCGAATTGGTCGACCACGTCGAGGCCTGAGCCGACCCGGCCAAGAGCCGGCGCACCGCTCGGCCCCTCGAGACGAAACGTTCAGCCGCCGATGTGGCGCTCGAGCCCCTCCCCGATCTCTTCGGCCGGCGCCGCATGACTGAAGTGCGTGCGGTAGGTGCCGTCGGGGCCCATCAAATAGATGAACGACGAATGGTCCATCAGGTAGGTGCCGGACGACTCGTCCTCCGCCTTGGCGTAATAGACCCGGTAGGCCCTGGCCGCCGCCGCGATGTCGTCCGCGGTGCCGGTGAGGGCCACCAAGTCGGGATGGAAGCTGGGCGCATAGGCGGCCATCGCTTCGACGGTATCGCGCTCCGGGTCGACCGTGATGAAGACCGGCACCACCTGTTCGGCGGCTTCCGGCGCCTGGTCGGCCAAGAGCTGCAGCCCGCGGCTCAAGGTCAGCAAACTGGTCGGGCAAATGTCAGGGCAATAGGTGTAGCCGAAATAGATCAGCATATAGCGCCCGTGGTAGTCCTCGTCGCTGCGCCGCGCGCCGGTCTGGTCGGTCAGCGCGAAGGGGCCGCCGATCGCAACCGTCCCGACCGTCGTCGTCGGCCCGACGATGAAGGGCGGACGGAGCTTTTGCCAAGCCAGCCAGCCGCTGGCCAGGACAAGCAGGGCCAGAACGCCCAAGACGCCGATGCGCACCGGCGTCATGGGATCGGCTCTCGGTCGACCTCACGGGAGTGACGGGCAACGTCCAAGTGTCTCATCAGCACGCAACAATCCGGACCGTCTGCGAGCGGCCCGGATCCCCCAACTCGAGTACGTCAATCGCCCGCGGTCAGTTCGGCAGCGAGGCGCGCAACCGGTCGGCGTGGGGATTGAAGTACATGCGTTCGACTAGGATCTTTTCGGGATCCGCGCCGGCGGCATAATAGAGCTCGTTCCAGCTCGTTCGCTTGACGATCGCCGTGCCTTCCAGTGTACCGCCGCCGAACAGGCCAACGGACTTGGAAAAGGCATAGATGTCGTCGCTGAAATTGGTGGTGGTCGAGGCGCCCACGCCCTTGCCGATCGGGCCGACCGCGACACTCAAGTCAGCGCCCATCTTGAACTGGTTGTCGAGGATCGCCTTGATCGCGCCGTCGTTCATGATGGTGAACACGACCTCGGACATCTCGCCGCCGATCTGCAGGCCGAAACTCGCGCCGCCGAGGGTATAGAAGGCGGGAGAGGACCAGGAGCCGTCGCTGCCCTTGACCAGCAAGACACCGGATCCGCCCTCGCCGCCGATGATCAGGCCCCCTTTGATCAGTTGCGGGATGATCAGCACGGCTTGGGCATGCTCCAAATAGCGTTGCAGCTCCGGCATGTTGGGATCGATCTTCAATTTCTCGACCGTCAAAGCCGCCTTCTCCACCAGTTCTTCGGGCTTGGTGGCGGCGCCTGCCGGGTTGAGGGTGGTTAGGATGAGGGCGCTCGCGACGACCAGGGCCGCGAACCAAGTGCGTTGCAGAGGATTCTGCAAAGCCGAAAGTGAAGACATCGACAAGACTCCTGTGATTCACCCCATTCGGTTCCCCCAAAATCCCGAATCGACTCGGAGTCTAGCACGGCAGACCGGCGGCTTGGAAAGCCCCTTTTATGCCGCGTTTTCGGGGTCTCAGCGAACGACGTTGTGACACAGATTGAGCTGGCCGACGCGCCAGCTGTGGGCCCCGTCGGCGGCGTGGCTGCCGGCGGCCCCGGCGATGTGGTCGAGACGGGTCAGCGAACAATTGTCGACCGTCAGCGCCAGCGCCTTTTCCGGGTCGAGGTCCAGGGCGAGCGCCACGGCGGCACGAATCGACCCGCCGTGAGCGACGACCACGATGTCGCGGCCGGCGTGCTCGCCCGACAGCCGATCGACCGCCTGGGCGACCCGCGACACCACCTCGGCAAAGCTCTCGCCGCCCGGCGGGCGGGTGTCGGCCGGCGCCAGCCAGAAGCGGTGCCATTCGCCGTCGCGAATTTCCTCCAGTTCGGCGTAGCTGCGGCCCTGCCAGTCGCCGAAATGCTGCTCGGCAAAGCCGGCTTCGACCTGGGGCCGGGCCAAGGCCGGCCCGCTGCCGGCGGGCCCGTGGGCATGGATCGCCTCGGCGGTCTGGCGGGTGCGGCGCAGCTGGGTGACGATCCAGACCGCGTCGCGGGGCAGCACGCCGGCCAGCCAGCGAAAGGGGGCGGGATCCGAGCAGTCGGCCACCAGGTCGTCCTGGCCATAGATCAGACCGCTGGCCGTGACCGGCGCGTGGCGGATCCACCACCAGCGTGTCGTCGCGGTCATGTCAGCAGCGCCGCAGCGGTGAGTAGGGCGGCAGTCTCCGCGGTCTGCTGCACGGCCCCCAGGACGTCGCCGGTGTAGCCGCCGACCTGGCGGGCGGCAATCGCCGCGGTGACCGCCGCCGCCGCCAAAGCGGCAAGGGCGAAGCCCAGGGCCAGTCCCAGTCCGACGGCGAGCGCCGCCAAGGCCAGGGCGAGCGCCACGGCCGTCAACGCGTCCGTCAGGCCCGGCCGGCCGGCGGCCGCGGCCAGGCCGTCGTCGCGGGCCGGGGCGAGCACCAGCATGACCGGCGCCAGGAGCCCTCGGGACAGGCTGTGGGCGGCGATCAGCACGGCGGCCGCCGTTTCGGGGCCGGCGAGAGCGGCCAATGCCGCGCCGCGCAGCCCGATCGAAAGGATCAGCGCCAGCACGCCGTAGGCGCCGATGCGGCTGTCGCGCATGATCGCGAGCTTGCGGCTCCGCTCGAAGGCGCCGCCGAAGCCGTCGGCAAGGTCGGCGAGGCCGTCCTCGTGGAGCGCGCCGGTGACCCAGACGGTGGCCCCGACCGTCAGCAGGGCGGCCGGCCAGGGCGGCAGCCCGAGGCCGCCGAGTGCGAGCCAGGAAACCAGGGCGCCGCAGACTCCGACCACCAGCCCGACCAGCGGCGCCAGGCGCAGGGCCGGGCCGAGCCGGCCCGGTTCGGCGGGGCGGGATGGCGGCCCGGGCAGGCGCCCAGGCAGGCGAGTGAGAAAGCCGAAGGCGAGCCAGAAGTCCCGCGGACACGATGAGAGGGAGGCAAGAAAGGTCGTCATGTCGGGAGAAAAGTTCGGCTGGAGGTTCGGCTGGGCGCAGATTGTTGCTGGTCTCGGGCGGTCGGTTATAGGACAGTTGCGGCCCCGAGCAAACGCCCGCGTGGTCGACGGACCGCGGGGCTAGCCGAGACCCTGGAGACAAGATGGCGGAACAGCGCAGCTTTGCTGGTCTGGATGAGGTTCGCG
>CALJXB010000043.1 GCA_937974415.1 uncultured Kiloniellales bacterium | reverse complement strand
GTCTTCCGGCCCGATCACCAGACTCGGCCGGCAAATGACGGCATCCGGCCTGGCGTGACGCACCGCGCGCTCGCCGAAGCCCTTGGAGCGGGCGTAGTCGGCTTCGGCCTCGGTGTTGGCGCCGATCGCCGAGACATGGACTAGGGTCTTAACGCTGGCAGCGGCGGCCGCCTCGGCGATCGCCTGCGCGCCGTCGACGTGGACCTTGCCGAAGGTCTGGTTGCCGCGCTCGTACAGCACGCCGACCGAGTTTATGACGGCATCGGCACCGGCCACGGCGGCGGCGACGGTCGCGGGATCCTGGAGCGGAACGGCCAGCGGCGTGATCTGGCCGACATCGCCCAGGGGCCGCAGGAACTTGGCCCGCTCGGGGTCGCGCACGGCCACCCGAATGATCCAGCCCTGCTTGGCCAGGCGCCGGACCACGTGACGGCCGATGAAGCCGGAGCCTCCGAATATGGTGATCACCGGCGCTGCCATGGCCCTCTCCTCCCCTAGCGGCCGCGCCGCCCCACCCGGACTGCGGGAGAGGCGGACCGGCGGCCCTCTCTGGCGTTATAACCCGCCCGGGCCGCCTTGTTTACCCCGAAATCAGGCTCCGTGCCGCCAGCACCCGCAGGGGGGCTTAACCTTGACAGGCCCAGGGCATTGGCGAGAATGCCCGCGCTGCCACCATCACCAGGATCCCGGTCGCGACTTGGAAATTCAGTTGCATCACAACGACCTGCCCGACGGCCTCGACCTCGGGAAGCTGGTCGCCGTGGACACCGAGACCATGGGGCTCATCGTCACGCGCGACCGGCTCTGCCTCGCCCAGCTTTCGGCCGGAGACGAGACCTGCCACCTGGTGAAGTTCGCCGCCGGCGGTTACGACGCGCCGAATCTAAAGCGCCTGTTCGCCGACTCGTCGGTCGTCAAATTGTTCCATTTCGCCCGCTTCGACCTGGCGATGATCCAGCGCCACTTGGGCGTCGCATGCCAACCTGCCTATTGCACAAAAATCGCCTCCAAGCTGGCCCGTACCTACACCGATCGCCACAGCCTACGCGATCTCTGCCGCGAGCTGCTGGGCGTGGACCTGTCCAAGCAGCAGCAGTCGTCGGATTGGGGGGCGGCGGAGCTGAGCGACGAGCAGCTGCGCTACGCGGCGTCGGACGTGCTGTATCTGCACCGCCTGAAGGCCACGCTGGACGACATGCTGGAACGCGAAGGCCGGCGCGATCTTGCCCAGGCCTGCTTCGATTTCCTGCCGGCTCGCGCGGCGCTCGATTTGGCCGGCTGGAACGACGTGGACATATTCGCCCATTGACCGAGCGTAACCGACTGAAGCGTATGCGTCGTTCCGGAGTTTGTTATACTTCCGGCGCCCCGCATTGATCGGGCCTCAGGATCGGGATATCGCCAAACGAGAGTCGCCACCATGGCCAGACAAGCAGAGCGATTGGCAAACCACAAGACCGGTGCCGCGAGCCCCGATCTGGTGGCGGCCCGGCGCGTGCTCAAGCTCGAGGGCGACGCCCTGGCGGCGCTGTCCGAGGCGCTCGACGAAAGCTTGGTTGAGACCATCGACCGGCTGCATGCCGTCACCGGCCGCATCATCGTCACCGGCATGGGCAAGAGCGGCCACGTCGCCCGCAAAATAGCGGCAACGCTGGCTTCGACCGGCTCGCCGGCCCAGTTCGTGCATCCCGGCGAGGCGAGCCACGGCGACTTGGGCATGGTCACCGCAAAGGACGCCGTCCTGGCCCTGTCTTATTCGGGGCGGACCACCGAGCTCAGCGACCTGGTGGCCTACACCCGACGCTACGATATTCCCTTGATCGCCATCACCGGCGAGCGCGCTAGCGCACTCGCCGAGGCGGCGGACGTGAGCCTGATCCTGCCACGCATGCCCGAGGCCTGCCCCATGGGCCTGGCGCCGACCACCTCGACCACCATGGCGCTCGGCCTCGGCGACGCGCTCGCCATCGCCCTGCTCGAGCGCCGCGGCTTCTCGGCGGCGGATTTCCAGGTGTTTCACCCGGGCGGGGCGCTCGGAAAGCGGCTCTTGAAAGTGGCCGACATCATGCACGGCAAGGAGGAACTGCCGACCTGCTCCTTGGATTGCCCCATGGCCGAGGCCATATTGATCATGACCGCCAAACGCTTCGGCTGTGTGGGGGTTGTGGATGAATCGGGCACGCTGAGCGGTATCATTACCGACGGCGATCTACGGCGGCATATGGAAAACAATCTGCTGGGCCAGCGCGCCGGCGACGTCATGACCGGAGATCCCAAGACTATTAGGCCCCAGGCCCTGGCGGTGGAAGCATTGCGAATGATGAATATGTCGGAGCGCCCCTTCACCAGCCTCTTCGTGGTCGATGGCGCAGAGCCGCTGGGTATCGTGCACATTCACGATTGCCTGCGCACCGGCGTGGCCTGAGCAACGGAATGGCCGCCGCCATGGCAAGCAACGAGACCGTGACCGGTCGCCACTTCTCCTATGGAGGCATCGGCGCGCGCGCCACCCGTTGGTCCCGGAGCCGAATCGGCACGCGGCTTTCCATGAGCCGAGGATACAACCTTTTCGTCGGCATCATGAAGATCCTGCTGCCGGCCGCGGCAGCCGTGTTCATCATGCTGCTGCTGGCCTGGCCCGAACTGACGCCGGGCAAGGACGGCGTCAACCTCACGCTGTCCGAGCTGGCCATCGACCAGCCGGAAGGCATCACCATGTTGAATGCCCGCTTTACCGGCCTTGACGGCCGCAACCAGCCCTTCCTGGTGACGGCCGATGTGGCCAGTCAGGCGACGGACAACGATTCGCTGATAAGCCTGGAACTGCCGAAGGCCGATATCACCCTGGAGGATGGCACTTGGGTGGCGCTGAGCGCTCGAGATGGGCTCTATGACCGCGAAGAACAGACGGTCGAACTGGTCGGTCAAGTCAGCTTTTTCCACGACAAGGGCTTCGAGCTTCACACCGAGACGGCCCGCTTCGACCTGGACAAGGGAACCGCCGTGAGCCGAGAACCCGTGACAGGACAGGGTGTTTTCGGGCAAATTCAGGCAACGGGATTCGATTCCTTCGATCAGGGAGACCGAATTATCTTCTCCGGGCCCAGCCGACTCTTGCTTTTCCCCGAAGCGCGGGCCCGCCCCTCTGCGGAGCCCGGCGGATGAGCGATCGTC
>CALJXB010000042.1 GCA_937974415.1 uncultured Kiloniellales bacterium | reverse complement strand
GCCGAGATGATGGGCGATCAAGCGCGGATCGAGCGCGGCCGGCTCCTCCGCCCGACGGCGCCCGGCCTCGGCGTCAGCCTGACCCCGGAGCTGGAAGCCGCCTATCCCTTCGACGACACCGCCGTCTATTCCTGCATGCTGACCGATTGGGGCCCGCCGCCCGACGACTACTGGAAAGCCTGATCGGAACGACGGTCCGGCCCTGGCGTCCGCCGTTTGAGTTTTGCCGCGCGCCGGAGGAAAATGGGCGGCGCCGATCGACGCCCGCGCTGCGACACCGTGGAGGCGCCGGGTCTCAAAGAGGCGAACCGAGGAGCGACGCAAGGGCGATGGACGGCAGGCGCCTAGAAGCCATCATCAGCCGCGTGTTCCGCTACAGCCTCATCTTGAAGGCGGTCCACAGCGCGGTCGAGCTGATCGCGGGCGTCATGCTTCACGTGACCTCGAGCGACTCGATCGTGCGGGTGGCACGGGCCTTGACCCGGCACGAATTGCTGGAGCATCCCAACGATCTGGTCGCCAAGGCGGTGTTGCGGGCGGCCGAGTCACTTTCGATCGATCAAAAGGCCGCGGCCACGATTTACCTTCTCAGCCACGGCGTCGTCGAGTTCTTCCTTGTCGTGATGATCCTGCGGAATCGGATCTGGGCCTATCCAGTCTACATGGTCGCGCTTGGCTTGTTGATCCTCTATCAGTGCTATCAGCTGACGCTCGACTTCTGGCCCTTGCTTGCGCTGCTGACCCTGTGGGATGTCGTGGTCGTCGGCCTCACCTGGCACGAACTCCGGGTGCGACGGTCCATCGCGGGTGCAGGCCAGAACCGCGGGATTTGAGGCACGATATCCGCTCCCGCTCTAGGATGGCCGTAAGCGGCCGATGCCGATAGCGCAACGTCGTTCAAGCCAGCTTGTCGAGCAGTGCTTTCGCGTTCTTCATGTCCAGCCGATCGAAACCCTCTGTGAACCAGCCGTAGACGGGGGGGAGCAGGTCGCGGGCTTCCTCGGTCCGCCCCAGATCGTGCCATAGGCGGGCGAGGCCTGTTGCCGCGCGCAATTCGATCGCCCTTGCCTTCTGGGCGCGCGCAATCGCGAGCGCCCGACTAAAGGCAGATTCGCTTGCCTCCGGTTCCGAGCGTGCGGCTAGGAGCTCTCCTTCGATCCGATGAAGCTCCGCGCTGAAGAATTGTTCCCCATGTTCCGCCGCTGTGGCGAACGCGCTCGCGGCCAAGTCGCACGCTTCCTCGATTTGCCCGGCCGCCCCAAGGGTCTCGGCGAGAATGCCCAGATAGTAGGGCCGTCTTAGTCCCGCGTCCGTCGCGAGCAGCGCAGCCAGCCCCTCGCGCATTTCCATGATGCCCTCGCCCTCCTGCCGCTCGCGAGCCAGCGCCCAGCCCCGAATCATCCTTGCCCACGCCAGGTAGTAGGGAAACTTGTGCTCCCTGCACAAAGCGATCGCCGCCTCCGCCTGCTGTTTCGCTGCGCTCGCATCGCCGAGAAACTGCATCAGCATGGCGGTATAGGCTGCCGCGAGCGCCTCGCTGAAGAAGTGCGCCGACCCGGTCACATCGCTGGCCGCCGCCCGACTCAATTCCACGGCGCGCTGCGGATAGCCGAGGAACCAAACGACGTGCGATAGGTAGCACTTGGCGAAAACGCCAAGGTCGACGCCTGCCGGCAAGACGCTCGGTGCGCTTGGCGATGGGTCATGGTACTGCACGGCCTTCTCGAAGTGCTCCCGAGCGGAGGTCAGCTTCGCGAAGTGGAATTCCACGCATCCCAATTCGAAAAGCGCCGCCGCAAGAAGCGCCCCGTCCTCTTCGTGCCGGGCGATTCGGTAACACTCTTCCGCAAGATCCATCGCGGGACGCAGTTCGCCGCGCACGATGTGGCACGCATGCAAACCGTGCAGAGCCGTCGAAAGCTGCGTGACTTCGCCCAGTTGCTCGCACAGCTCGCGCGCGCGACGAAAGGCCTCCGCCGTCTCCTGCGCCGCTTGCCCTTTGACGGCCTGAAGCGGGGGGCCCAACGCTATCCGAAGCGCCAGCTCTTGGCGCCTTCTATCCGGTGTGTCCGAGGTCTTCTGCAGAACATCCAGGCCCTTGGTCAGATGGCCGACCGCTTCTCGGTTGGCCGAGCGCCCGGCGGCCCGGCGGCCGGCCCGGTACCAATAGGAAACGGCCTGGTCCGCGAGGCCCGCCTCCGTGAAATGATGGGCGACGAGCTCCGGTTGGGTTTCGGCGGCCTGCGGAAATCTCCCTTCCAGCGCTTGGGCGATTTTACGGTGAGTCTGTTGGCATTTGCTCCTCAAGAGACTGTGGTAAGCGGCGTCTCGCACCAGGGCGTGCTTGAAAATGTAGGTCGGGTTCGGCGGCGATCCTCGACGAAAGATCAGGCCGGATTGGAATAGCCGATCAAGCGCGACCTGCAGCTCGGTCCCGGGCAGCGGGGTTACGGCGGCCATGAGCTCGTGTGAGAATTCGCGGCCGATCGCGGCGCCGATCTGCGCTGTTTCTTTGGCCGTCTCGAGCCGGTCGAGCCGTGCCGTGAGCGCGTCCTGCACGGTGGCGGGAATCGCCAGCTCTGGGAGCGAAGCGGTAAGGACGTAACCGTCCGCGCCCTCGGTGAGGAAATCGGCTTCCAGAACCGATCTCGTGAGTTCTTCGACGAACAGAGGCACGCCGTCCGACTTCGCAACGATGCGGTCCAACACTTGCGCCGGCAGCGCCCGGCCCGAGGTGACCGCCGCCACCATCGCCGCGCTTTGTCGGCTCGTCAGGCGGTTGAGCGTCAGGGCCGTGACGTGGCTGTCCGTCTGCCACGGCGGCGAGAAGTCGGGCCGGTAGGTCATCACCACCAGCACGGGCAGGTCCCGGACCCGCTCGACGATCAGCTCCATGAGTTCCTCTGTCGTCGGGTCGATCCAGTGCGCGTCCTCGAACAGGAGGAGGACGGTCTCTTTCGCGCTGAGGCCGACGAGCCGCTCCGTGAGGGCCGTCAGCGTCTTCTCCATCTGCTGCTGCGGCGTCGCGTCGAGGACGGGATAACGATCGCCGATCGGGACCGACAGGAGCGCGGCGAACAGCGGCATTGCCTCGACGATGTCCCCGTTCGACTGTCCGAGCAGGGCCTCCAGCTTATCGAGCCGCTGCTCGGCGGTGTCGTCGGGCATGAAGCTTGCCGCGAGCTCGAGCTGGCGGATGACTGGGTGGAGGGCGCTGTTGGTGTGGCGCGGCGAGCACTGGTAGCGCAGGTCGAGGTAAGGCTCGCCTTCGAGCCGCCGATGCAGCATGTGCGCGATGCGGGACTTGCCGATGCCCGCTTCGCCGGAGAGCAGAACCACCTGCCCCTCGCGGCCCTTGGCCCGCTCCCAGCGGTCGAGCAATAGCCCGAACTCATGCTGGCGCCCCACGAACTCGGTGAGCAGCTCATGGTGCGCCTCGAACCGGCTTTCCAGCGCGCGTTCGGAGACCGCTCTACAGAGCGGAACCGGCTCGGCGATGCCTTTGAGGCGGCGGTGGCCGAGGTCGCTGTATGCGAACATGGCACCGGTCAGCCGGCGTGTGGTGTCGCTGACCATCACGCAATTGGGCTCGGCAGCCCCTTGCAGTCGCGCCGCCAGGTTGGGGATGTCGCCGAGGACCGCCCGCTCGTCGCTGATGCGCTCGCCGACCAGATCGCCGGCCACCACGGGTCCGGTCGCAATCCCAATGCGCGTCGCGAGGAATACGCCGGGTCTGGGCTCGAGCGCGGTCACGGCTTCGACGATGCCGAGCCCCGCGTGCACCGCCCGCGCGGCGTCGTCCTCGTGCGCCAGGGGGTAGCCGAAGTAGACCAGGAGCCCGTCGCCCAGGGATTTGGCGACGTGGCCGTCGGAGCGCGCGACGACCTCCGTGCAGGCGTCCTGGAACGCCTTGATCACGTCGCGGAAATCCTCGGCGTCGAGCTTCGTCGAGAGCTCCGTCGAACCGACCAGGTCGCAGAACATAACCGTGAGTTGGCGACGTTCGGCCTCCCGTGTGTCGGCGCGCGGAGTCGCCGCAGGCCCGGACGCTATCGCGGAGATTTCCCGGCTTGCCGCCGCCTTCAGGATCCGGCGGCGATCGCCAAGCGAAACGCCGAGCTTTTCTAGATCGGCGTCGGTCAGGTCGGGCAACACGTCGAGGCCGATGTCGTTCTCGGCGAACAGCTCGGCGTATTTGCCGACCCCGTGTTGGTCCAGCCATGCCCGGAACACGCTCATCACGCTGCTGAAGATAACATGCACCGGGTGGAATTCGACGCTTCCCGTGAGGGTCGATGCGAGCCGTCGTTTTTGCGGCCGTCCGGGCCGAGGCACATCGGCTCGCGGCTACAGGGAAACGCTCCGAGAGCTAGGCAATCGAGTCCGCTGCGCCCTCACGGCCGGACCTTCGGATCCGGTTCAGGTCTTCGGTTCGAGAGCCTCCGCAACCGGGTCGCTCGCGAAACCGGCGGCTAGAGCCGGGCCTGGCGCTCCGGGGCGCAGGGCTCCGGCGCGGCGGCGATGGTCTCGAAGACCGCCGCGACGCTCTCGGCCACGTCGAACAGCCGGGCGTGCTCGGGGCGGACGTAGCCCTCGGCCACCTGGTGGCGCACCAGCTCGAGGAGCGGCTGCCAAAAGCCCGCCTGGTCGAGCAGCACGATGGGCTTGTCGTGAAGGCGGAGCTGCTTCCAGGTGACGATCTCGAAGGTCTCGTCCAGGGTTCCCAGGCCGCCCGGCAGGACGCAGAAGGCGTCGGCCAGGGCGCACATGCGGGCCTTGCGCTCGTGCATGGACGCGACCACTTCCAGGCGGGTAAGGCCGCCATGGCCGACTTCGCGCGCCTGCAGGTGCTCCGGGATCACCCCGATCGCCTCGCCCCCCGCGGCCAGCGCCGCGTCGGCCACCACGCCCATCAAGCCCACGTGGCCGCCGCCGAAGACGATACGGATTCCCCGTTCCGCGGCCTCGCGCCCCAACTGGCCGGCCCAGTCCCGGTGCCGGTCGTTGCCCCGGTCGGACGAGCCACAATAGACGCAAAGCGATGAAATTCTTGCCATTTTTTGCGCGTATCCCTGTCTTGAAGCGAAACCGGACGTACGAGCGTCAGACCCGCTCGTAACCCATTCCGGGCCGCAAGAAAAGAGCCCAGCCGGTCTCTGGCGCCGACGGCCGGGGCCCGACGGCTTTATTGCGCCTTCGTGTCAGTCATATTACGCTGAAGACCGAACGATTTTCGGGGTGGTATCCGCGGAATTGCTTCGCGGCAGCCTGGGGAGGAACCCAAGCGTGCAACGCGGCGTGCTGGCAGGCGCCGCCGTGGTTCTTGCTGCGGTGGTGTTTGCTGCGATCTATTGGACCGACGGCGACGACGAGACGCCCGCCGAACAGGCGGCTGCGACCGACTCCTCGAGCGCAGCCGAGGGCGAGGCCGCCGCGCCGGCCCCGGAGAGCCAGACCCAGGCCCCCGAGAGCGAGACCTCGGCGGGTGCGGCGGGGCAAGCCGAATCGCCTGAAGCCGGCGCATCGCAAGGCTCCCAGGACGTCACCATCCAGGAAGTGGTCCGGGCGACCGAGGAAGGTGCGGTCCCCATGGCAGAGTCGGCTGGCGGCGAAGCGGGATCCGAAGCCACGGAGGGCGGCGCGGCGCAAGGCCAGGTCGCGGCCCTTCCGCCCGAAGGGGGCTCGGGGCTTTTGGGCCCCAGTTTCGACATCGTGCGGGTCGAGCCCAGTGGCGATGCGGTGATCGCCGGGCGCGCCGAGCCGGGCAGCCTGGTGATTTTGCTCGACGGCGAGGAGGAAATCGGCCGCATCACCGCCGACGAGACGGGCGCCTGGGTGATCATCGTGAAGCGCCCCCTGGACCCCGGCGACCATCAGCTCGGTCTGCGCGCCGTCATGCCGGACGGCAGCGAGCACCTCTCGGAGACCCTGGTGATCGTCTCGGTGCCCGAACCGACCCTCGAGGTGGCGAGCGGCGAGGCCGGAGAGGAACAGGTGGCGGCAGCCGAATCCCAGCCTCTGGCCGTCGAGACCCAGAGGGAGGGGCTTTCCGCCAGCCGGGTCCTGCAACAGCCGGAGGACGCCGGCCTGCGCGATGAGGCGCTCCTGCTGAATGCCGTGGACTACGATGCCGACGGCTTCGTGATAATCAGCGGGCGCGCCCAGCCCGGCGCGCGCGTGGTCGTCTATCTCGACGAGAAGCCCCTTGGCACCGTGGTCGCCGATGCGAACGGCCACTGGCAGTTGGCGCCCGACACCCCGGTTGCATCCGGCTTGCATCGCCTGCGGGTCGATCAGGTCGACGATTCGGGCGACGTGCTGGCCCGGGTGGCGACGTTGTTTTCCCGCGCCGAGCTCGCCGGAGGGTTCCCCGAGGACCGCTTCGTCATCGTCCAACCGGGCAACAGCCTGTGGCGCATCGCTCGGCGCACCTATGGCGAAGGCGTCCAATACAGCGTGATTTTTCAGGCCAACGACGACCAGATCGTCGACCCCGACATGATCTTCCCCGGCCAGATCTTCCTGGTCCCCAGCACCAACTAGGACCTTTCGATTCGCGCGGCACCGCCCCGCCGGTTGTCTCACTCGGCTTGCGGCGGACAAATCTGCGCCTTGATCTTTGCCGGTGCCCGCGCGTATCACCATGCCCGACAGATGCCGCCACAGCCGAGCCCGCCATGACTTCAGGACCTGACAGCAGCCCTTCGGCCCTCGACACGGTGCTCGTGCCCATCCACCGCGCCGGCTGGCCCTTCATCGGCGCCTTCGCCGCGGTCGCCGTCGTCCTCGGCTTTCTCTGGACGCCGCTGTTTTGGATCTGCCTCGTGGCGACGGCGTGGTGCGTCTTCTTCTTCCGCGATCCGCCGCGTGTGACGCCATTGGGCGAGGGCCTCGTGGTCAGCCCGGCCGACGGCCGCGTGCAGATGATTACAGAGGCGGTGCCGCCCGAGGAGCTCGAGCTGGGCGAAGCGGCGCTGACGCGCATCAGCATCTTCCTCAACGTATTCGACGTGCACATCAACCGCGTGCCGGTGGACGGCCGGGTGATCGCCCAGGCCTACCGTCCCGGCACCTTCGTCAACGCGGCCTTGGACAAGGCCTCCGACGAGAACGAGCGCCAGTTGGTGGGCCTGGAGACGCCGGCCGGTCAGCGCCTCGGCCTGGTGCAGATCGCCGGGCTGGTGGCGCGCCGCATCGTCTGCAATCTGGAGGCGGGGCAGAGCGTGCGAGCCGGCGAGCGCTACGGCCTGATCCGCTTCGGCAGCAGGGTCGACGTCTACCTGCCAGCCGGCGTCGCGCCGCTGGTGGTGGTCGGCCAACGGGCCATCGGCGGCGAGACGGTACTTGCCGACCTGACCTCCCAAGGGCCGCAGCGAACCGGCGAGGTGCGCTGATGGCGCGCCGCCCCAGGCGGCGCCTCGGCGCCCAGTCGATCAACCGGCTGATCCCCAACAGCCTAACGCTCCTCGCCCTCTGCGCCGGCATCACCGCCATGCG
>CALJXB010000041.1 GCA_937974415.1 uncultured Kiloniellales bacterium | reverse complement strand
CAGTCCGGAGCCTCCAGCACGCGCTCGACGTAGAGTAGAAAGAGCGTTGCCGGCAAGCCGTTGGCGATGCCGTTCAGGAAGTAGGCCGCGATCAGACGCCGGAACGGGCCGTTGCGCCATAGCAGCCGCAGGCCCTGTCGCCAGGCCAGCCGCCGCTTTCGGGCAGCGGGCCGTTCGGGCACGAAGCGGACTGTGATCGCCAGACATATGGGTAATACGATCCAGAGCGACCAGGCGATCACTTCCAGCGCTGCGCCTCGCTCGGCCCCCACCACGACCGGCAGGCCGGCGGCCAGCAGGGTGCCGACCACCACCAAGCCCTCGCGCCAGCCCGCGATCCGGCTGCGCTCATCGTAATCCGTGGAAAGCTCGGCGCCCCAGGCGCTATAGGGCAACAGGATCATGGTGGCGCCGAGATAAAGCACCATGGTCCAGACCAGAAGACTGCCCCAATCCGCGCCGGGGCCCGGCAGGAAGAGATATCCTGCGCTCACCATGACAAAGGGCGCGCCCGCCAGCAGCCACGGGCGGCGCCTCCCGAAGCGCGTGGTCAGGCGATCGGACAGGGTGCCGATCACCGGATCGGTGACCACGTCCCACAGCCGGGCCAGCAGCAGCACCACCCCCACCGTGACGAACCCGAGCCCGAGGTCGACCGCATAGAAGGCCGGCAGCGTTACGTAAAGCGGCAGGAGAAGCGCGGCCAGAGGCAAGCCCGGCAAGCCGTAAGCGAGCAGCACCGCGCGGCCGAGCGGGCCATTGGCATTGGGCTCGGCGGGCATAGCAGTCCTCAAGCCTTGGTGAGGGCTGCCTGCAGCACGTCGATCCGGCCGGTCTTGAACCCCGCCTCGCAGTAGGCGAGGTAATAGCGCCACATGCGCCGGAAACGCTCATCGAAACCGAGCGCCAGGATATCGGGCCAGGCCGCCTCGAATGACCGCCGCCAGATATTCAGGGTACGGGCATAATGCAGCCCGATACGATCGGCGCCTTGCCATTCGAGCCCGGCGCCCGTCACCTGCTCGCGCAGACGGCTGGCCGACGGCAGATGGCCGCCTGGAAAGATGTAGCGCTGGATGAAATCCACATCGTTCCGGTAGGCCTCATAGGATTCATCGTCGATGGTGATGACTTGCAGCGCCGCACGTCCGCCGGGCGTGAGCCGGTTGCGCAGCATGGCGAAGTAGCGCGGCCAGTACTTTTCGCCGACGGCTTCGAGCATCTCGATCGAGACGATCCGGTCGAAGTTGCCGTCGATGTCGCGGTAATCCCGCAAGCGCAGGTCGATCCGTTCGCTAAGGCCCTCGGCCTGTAGGCGCCGGGCCGTAAAGTCGTACTGATCGCGGGAGATCGTGATCGCCGTGACCCGGCAACCGATCTCGCGGGCCGCCCAGCTACAGAAGCCGCCCCAACCGCAGCCGACCTCGAGCACGTGATCGTCGTGTCCGATGGCGGCCAGCTCGGCCATGCGGCGGTACTTGTTGGCCTGCGCGGCTTCGAGTGATTCGTCCAACTGATCGAACAGCGCCGACGAATAGGTCATCGAAGGATCGAGCCAAAGCCTATAGAAGTCGTTGCCCAGGTCGTAGTGCCACGCGATGTTGCGCCGCGCGCCGCGCTTCGAATTTGGCCGCAGCCAGCGGCCGAGCCGCGGCAGCATGCGGGCCCACGGCCGCCCGTCGAGCGTCTGCAGTAGCTCTGCCTCGTTCTGGATCACCAGGTCAACGAGCGCGACCAGATCCGGGCTGTCGCAATCGCCCGCCATATAAGACTCGGCGAAGGCCAGGGTGCCGCCCAATAAGGTGCGGCGGAAAACGCTGGGATCATGCACGTGAAGACGGGCCCTTGGCCCCGGGTGGGCGCCCGTGAAGACGCGCTCGCCGCCATGGGGCAAGGTGATGGAAAGCTCGCCCTTCTCGATACGCCCGGCAAGGGCGAGCACGAGGCTTTCGGCAAGACCGGCGCGTGGAAGGCTCTCTCGGTGTTCGATGTCAGCTTGCATGGAGGTTCCGTCTTTGGAGTTAGTATCTAGGCGCTACTCGGCGGCCTGGTCGAGGCTCGGGCGGACCTGGGTGACCGCATGATCGGGCGCGGGCGGGCGCGACACGAGCCTGCCCCCCTTGCGCCACAGCTTCAGGGCCTGCCAGTGGATGGCGCCAATCACCTTCAGGGTCATCAACGGGTACACGAAAAAGGCCCGCAACAGGGTCGCGTCGTCCAGTGGCTGTCGCCTTCCGGTCTGCGAGGCGATCAAGAGCTCGCCTTCCGGCGTCCATTGGCGGATCAAAACGGCCAAGCGCTCGTCCGGTTCGGCCAGGCGGAAGTGGTAGGTCGCGGCCATGCCGATGAAGGGCGAGACATAGAAGCCCTTATCACAACTTTGCAGGATGGGCGCGCCGGGTGCCCGGTCGGGGTCGACCGGTATGAGATAGCCGTGCTTCTCGCCGAAGGTGTTACGCACCTCATAGAGTACAGCGGTCAGCCGTCCGCTCCGGTGATAACAGAACCAGATGGTGAGTGGGTTGAACACGTAGCCGAGCAAGCGCGGGAAGCAAAGCAGACGCACGGCGCCGCCCTCGAGATCGATGCCGGCTTCGGCAAGGCAGTTTTCCAACCAGGGCCGCAAGGCCGCCCCGTCCCGGGGGCCGTGATCCCGGTCCAAGAAGCCAAAGAGGTTCCACCGGTTGTAGGAGAAGAAACGCAGCCGCCGGGATAGGGCCGGCAGCTCGTCGAGATCCAGGTAGAGGGAAAAGACTCGGTAGTCGAGACGATGGCGAAACGGCCGCAGACGCTTGTGCATCACCCGGCCGAAGTAGAGGCAGGACTGTGTCACCGCGGCGCCTTCCATCGTGAATCCGAGCCCTTCACCCGTCTCTATTCGGCCGCCACGGCGGGCACCACTGGCACCACCGCGCGCCATGCCGGGCTCATCGGTGCCACTTCGGAGGCCCAGGGCGCAGGCGCACCCAGGGCCGCCGCGACCGCGAAACCAGCCTGCAGGCCATCCTCGTGAAAGCCATAGCCGCAGTAACTGCCGCAGAACCACACGCGATCGAGACCCTGAATATCGGGCAAACGTTCCTGGGCGTCGAGCGCCCGCCGGTCGAATTGTGGGTGATGGTAGACGAACTCGCCGTGGGTCAAATGCGGCGCGGGTTCTCGTACGGGGTTGAGCGTGACGAACACGTCCCGCCGGGTATCCAGCTGCTGCAAACGGTTCATCCAATAGCTGAGCGCGATGCGGCCCATCGTGTCAGCGTCGCCGTCTCCCAGGTAATTCCAGCTCGCCCAGACGCGGCGGCGGCGCGGCATGAGCGCGGGGTCGCGATGGAGCACGGCTCGGTTTTCCTGGTAGCGGAAAGCGCCGAGGACACTGCGGTCCTCGGTGCTGGCATCCTGGCCGAGTATTGCCAAAGCCTGATCGGCGTGTGTGGCAAGGATAAGTTGATCGAAGCCCTGCTCATGGCCGGACGCGTCCCGGAGAAATACGCCGGCCGGGGTCCGCCGCACCGCGACGATCGGCGTGGCGAGATGCACCCGGTCCCGAAAGGACGCGGAGAGCGCCTCCACATAGCTTTGGCTGCCGCCGAGCACGCTGCGCCACCGGGGCCGCTCGCCCAGGCTGAACAGACCGTGGTTTTCGAAGAACTGCACGAAGGTCCGGGCCGGATAGGCGAGGATATCGTCGAGCGTCGAAGACCAGATCGCGGCCGCCATGGGCAAGATGTGGCGGCGGGCGAAGATATCGGAGTAACCGCCGTCGGTCAGCAGCTGGCCCAGCGTGAGCCGGTCCAGGTCGTGGCGGTCCGCAAGCTGCGGCGCCTCTCGATAAAAGCGCAGCAGGTCCCGGAACAGGCGCCAGAAGTCCGGCCTCATCAGATTGGCCGGTTGGGCAAAGAAGCCAAGGGCGTCGCCGGCGTATTCGAACGCTCCTGCACCCAGCGAGACCGAGAACGACATATCGCTCGCAACGGTCTCGACCTGGAGCGCATCGAACAGCCGCGTCAAATTCGGGTAGTTGTGTTCGTTGTAGACGATGAAGCCGGTGTCGACCGGCACCGGCCGGCCGTCCAATGGGATCTCGACCGTGTTGGAATGGCCGCCAACATACCCGGCGGACTCGAAAAGGCTGACTTCATGCTTCCGGGCGAGAAGCCAGGCTGCGCCGAGCCCGGATATGCCGCCGCCGACGACCGCTATCTTCATCTAATTTCGGGCCCCGTCCCTGTTCCGGTTGTCAGTCCGCGCCACCATAAAGGCAAGGAGCTCGCCTTAAACCCTTAACCCTGATGGGTGTCGGGACATATACGCGTCGTCTCCGCTAATGGATCACAGAGGCTCTTCGATCCGGGTCCCAGGCCAAAAGATCCCAGCAACGCCGGTGATCCATTCGGCCGTCCACCTCGTATCACTCTTCAAAAGGGGTCGGGAGAACTAATCCGTGCTGAGTGCCGTTGCGACCGAAATACCCATGCCCCTGGCGAAGAGCAAGGTGGCGCTTGTGGCCAGGCCTGCGCCACGAGTACAAAGGGTGATGCGGATTGAGACCCCGGCACAGAAGACCGGCGCGGAAGCGTCCGCGGAAGAGTTGATGTCCGCGGTCGCCGAGCGGCGGGACCGTGCTGCCTTCGTCCGGCTGTTCGAATTGTTCGGCCCGCGCGTGAAGGCTTATCTAATGCGTCAGGGAGCCGACCGGGCCAGTGCCGAGGATTTGGTTCAGGACGTGATGCTGACCGTCTGGCACCGCGCGGTCCAGTTCGACCGTAACAAAGCGACTTTCAGCACTTGGGTGTTCACCATCGCGCGAAACCGCCGGATCGACAGCCTGCGCCGGGCCAACCGTCCAGAGATCGATCCGGAAGATCCCGCCCTGGTGCGCGAACCCGACGATCCGGCGGATCAGGTCGTGGATGCGGCTGAGAGGAGCAAACACCTGCATGCCGCCGTGGCGCAGTTGCCCGTAGAACAGGAAAGGCTGTTGCGACTGGCCTATTTCGAGGACAAGTCCCATAGCGTGATTGCCGAAGAGCTGGCCCTGCCCCTCGGCACCGTTAAATCGCGGTTGCGCCTGGCGATGACCAAGCTGCGCGCCGCGCTGGAGACACTGGAATGACGCCCCAACACCACCCCGGCGACGACCTCTTGATCGCCTATGCCGCCGGTTCTCAGGACGAGCCGGTTGCCTTGGTCGTCGCCACCCATCTGGCCCTCTGCCCGCGCTGCCGCAAGGAAGTCGAGCGGCTCGAGGCGCTGGGCGGTGTATTGCTCGAAGAACAGGAGGCCGAGCCGCTTGCAGAGAAGAGCCTTGAGCAGGCCCTTGCCCGGCTCGACGAAGCAGCCCCCGATGAACCGGCCCAGCCTTCCCGTCAGCTGGCCCGTCGGTCGGCTGAGGTCGACCCCGTCGTGCCGCGCCCCTTGCGCGACTATCTCGGCGACGGGCTCGATCAACTCGACTGGACGGCCTTCCGGGGCTTGGAGAAGGTCGAACTGCTGCCCGAGTTTCCCAGCTTCCGGACGCGCCTCATGCGCATCAAGTCAGGTACCGCCATGCCGACCCATACCCACGACGGCAGCGAACTGACCTTGGTCTTGGCCGGGGGCTTCAGCGACGAGAGCGGCCATTTCGTGCGCGGCGACGTGGCCGAGGCCGATCCCTCGGTCAATCACCAGCCGGTCGCCGACCCCGGCGAGGACTGCCTCTGCCTGGCCGTGACCGACGCGCCGCTGCGCCTGACCGGGCCCTTCGGCCGACTTCTCAACCCCTTCCTGCGCATCTGACGGGACACGGCGCGGATCAAGGGCAACGGCGAAGCCATCCAGAGGATGGAGAGGCGCCGCCTATAGCAGACGCAGAGGCTCCTTGATCCGACGTGTCGCTTTCGGCGTATAGGGGCGTAGGACAACAAGCGAAGGAGGCGAGCCGATGCCGGCCAAGGCCCAAGTCGGAAACAAGGCACCGGATTTCACTCTTCCAGCCGACAGTGGCGGCACAGTCAAGCTCTCGGACCTGCGCGGCAAGAAGGTCGTGCTGTA
>CALJXB010000040.1 GCA_937974415.1 uncultured Kiloniellales bacterium | reverse complement strand
TCAGGTTGAAATCGATGACGGCGGGGATTTCGCCGGCCCGGGTGAAATAGGAGATGCAGAGGTCCTTACACTCGAGCACCGGGCCGTCGTAATTCTGTCCATTGCTTGTCACGGCAATTTCCTCAATCCCGGAGGGCGATTTCACGCAGGCCGTCGGCCAACAGATTGAAGCCGAGCACCAGCGAGGAGATTGCCAGGCAGGGGAACAGCGCCACGTGGGGGAAGGTCAGGGCCATCGCTCGGTTCTCGTTGATCATGCCGCCCCAGTCCGGGTCTGGTGGTGGCAGGCCGAGGCCGAGAAAACCCAGCACGCCGATGGTGATGATCACGTAGCCCAGACGCAGGCACGAATCGACGATCAGGGGGCCGCGGGCGTTCGGGAGAATCTCGACGAGCATGATGCGCCAGGTCGACTCGCCGCGGGTCTCCGCCGCGAAGACGTACTCTCGATTGCGCAGGTCCAAAACCAAGCCGCGGACAATACGCATGATGCCCGGAGCGCTGGCGAAGGTCACCGCCAGCACGATGTTGGCGGCCGAGGCGCCGATGGTTGCGATGATCACCACGTAGAGCACCAGGATCGGGAAGGACAGAATGACGTTGCCGATGAAAGACAGCACATCGTCCATCCAGCCTCGCTTGTAGCCTGCTGCCAATCCCATCGGAACGCCGATCAAATAGGCACAGAAAGTCGCCAGTGGCGCATAGATCAGCACCTGGCGCGCGCCGTAGAGGATTCGGCTCAGAATGTCGCGGCCCAACAGATCCGTGCCCAGCCAGAAGGTCCCACCGCCGTAGGCTTCGGGGACCGGCGTGAGGGGCTGCTGCAGGGGCACCATGGTCTGCAGCGCACCGAAGGGCGCCAGCCATCCGGGCATGATGGCCACGACTACCCAGAAAAGCACGAGGCCGGCGCCGATCATACCGACCACGCTTTCGCGCAGCAGCAGGATGGAATCGACCGTGCGTTCGATCCCCTGCCATAGGCGCTTCAAGAACCGGGTGATGGCGGAGCCACCGGAGGGAACGCGGATCGTCTGGTCTGACATGACGCCGTCCCCCTCTTAAGCGAACCTGATCCGCGGATTGAGATAGGTATAGCCGATGTCCGAAATCATCTGAGTCATCACCGTGACGAACACGGCCACCATGGTGCAGGCCTCGAGCAGATAGACGTCCTTGTTCAGCGAGGCCTCCAAAATCAAGGCGCCGAAGCCCTTATAGGCGAAGAAGAACTCCACCACGATGACACCAGAGAGCAGCCAGGGAATCTGCAGCATGATCACGGTGAAGGGGGCGATCAGCGCATTCCTCAAGGCGTGGCGCAGGATCACCGTCTTGTAGGGCAGGCCCTTGAGGACCGCGGTGCGAATGTAGTGGGTGGTCATGACCTCGGCCATGGAGGCCCGGGTCATGCGCGCCACATAGCCGAAGTCGTAAAGCACCAGGACCATGACCGGCAAGACCAGCTGGCGTAGGTCGAAGCCGTCGGTCATGGAGCTGGTCCCCGGCAGGATGCCGAGCCAGAACACGAAAATGGCCGACAGCAGCACGGCGCTGGCAAACTCGGGAACCGAAGTGGTCAGGATCGAGGTCACCGAGATCGTGCGGTCCAGCTTCGAGCCTTCGCGCATGCCGGACAGCACGCCCAGTCCCAAGGAGACCGGAACCACGACCATCAAGGTCGCGGCCGCGAGGACGGCGGTCGAGCCGAGACGCGGCCACATGACGTCGCCGACCGGCGCCTTGAAGCGCACGGACTCTCCGAAATCGCCGATGATGAAGTTGCCCAGCCAGCGCAGATAGCGCTCGTAGATAGGGTCGAAATAGCCGTTCTTCTCGAGCCAGATCTGGCGCTGCTCTTCCGTGCTGTAGGGCCCGAGGACCTTGATGGCGACGCCCTCCACGTTGACCTCCATCAGGAGGTACAAGAGGATCGACACCACGATCATGGTGAGAATCATGGTGCCCAATCGGCGCAGAACGAAGACCAGCATGGGGTCAGTCCTCTTCCCTTACCTGGATCCCGCCGGGACACAGCAAGTCATTGCGGCGGCCGGCCAACAATCGCGGCGGTCACCATTGTGACAGAGCGCAAGGCATGTGAATACTGGGGCTGAGGCTAGGCCGAACGGACGCCGCGCCCAATTGCGGGCAACGAGCTGCACACCTAACACCGATCGACGACACGCGCTAGGTCCAGGTCCCGCCGACCTTGAAATCCGACGCATTGCCTCCCTGCCCCATCTTTCGCTCCCCGCCGGTTGGCTCCGGTTTATCACTTCATGTTTTAGCTTAAGGAAACCTAACAAACTTTACAGGTCGCTGTAACCCGCTTGTTACGGGATTGCGACATATCTGGTCGCCAACTCCAAAATCGAGCGGCCTCGGCCGAGCGAGATCGGACGCGCCCTAACGGTCTAAAGCCCGGGCGGTTCCAGGCCTGTCGTCACCACGACCTCGCTCTCCAGCGTGCGGTGCACCGGGCACTTGTCGGCAATT
>CALJXB010000039.1 GCA_937974415.1 uncultured Kiloniellales bacterium | reverse complement strand
GGTGTAGGGAAGATGGAGCGACAGGACATCGCTCTCGCGGAACAAGGACTCCAGATCGCGCGGCGCGACGCCCTCCGGCCAGCAGCTCGATGAGAGATGGGGATCGTGCCCCAGGACGGCTTTGAAGGACGGCCGCGCGAGTGCCGCGAGCTGTCGTCCGATGCGCCCCAGACCGAGGATGCCGAGGGTCAGCGTCGCCGGTCGGCGCAACGGCCCCGTGGCCGCATAGTCCCACTCGCCGGCCCGGACCGAGCGGTCGAAAAAGGCGACATGCCGGGTCAGCGTCAAGGCCAGGGCCAGGGCATGGGTGGCGACCTCGTTCATGTTGGCATCCGGCACATTGGCGACCCAGACGCCGTGTCGGCGAGCCGCCGCGATATCGATGTGATCGACGCCCACGCCCAGGGTGGTGACCAAGCACAGCCGCGGCAGGGCCGCGAAAACCTCCTCCGTGATCGGCGCATAGCTTGCCACGAAGGCGTCGACTCCCTGCCCAGCCTGGATAACGTCCTCGGGGCTCCGGCATTGCGCCACGGCACACTCGATACCCGCGGCCTGGAGCATTTCGTGCTCCAGGTCCGTGTCGGGCTGCTGTGTGTCGGTCAGCAAGACCTTCATGGTTCGGCCCGGCAGGCCGCCGGTTCCGGTCGAGTCATCAATTGGCGGTGGGCGGTGGGGCGAAGCCCCAAGGATGCGCGCCCCTGCCAGCCGGAAAGACCCGGCCGTCCTTGACCGTCACCGAGGGCACGATGGCCCGTTCGCCAAGCCGGCTGACGCCCGTCACATCCGTCAGGGTGAAACGCCCCGTCAGCACCTCCAGAACCGAAATGTCGGCCGGCCGGCCCTCCACGAGACTGCCCGCCGTCGCGTCGATGCCGGCGGCGGACGCCGGTTCCGAGGTCGTCATGCGGATAACATCTTCCAGCGCGAAGCCGAGCTCCAGGAAGAAGGCCATGTACTCGACCAGTGTGAGCTCCGATGCCACGCGGGCGCCGGTCACGCGGCGGTCCTTGACCATCGTCCCTGGCGCGGCCGCCAGGCCGGAGTGGATCTCGATGTCGCTGGAGATGACGTGCGGCAGGATTCCCTCGGCCAAGACCGTCTCCGCCGCAGCCCAACTAAACTGGTAGTCGCCCATGGCGGCGTCCATGACGACACCGCGGTCGCGCGCCGCCTGCAGAGCCGGAAGGACGCGGCCTTCGGCATCGAGCCCGCCGCCGGTCAAGGGCGAGAAAACGTGGGTGAGGATATCGCCCGGGTCGAGCAGGTCGAGCGCCTGGCTGGTCATCTCCGGGGGCGTCGCATTCAGATGGGGCGCCCCGATATCGCCAATGTGCAGCATCAGGCGCAGTCCGGCCGCCCGGGCCGCCTCGCGGCCCCGGACCACTGGCTCGAGCCCGTACTTCCGCGTGATCGGCGGCATGACCGCGACTTTCACGCCCTTGACGATATCCGGATAGGTCGCCGCAAGCTCGATAATACCGTCGACCTCGATATGGCGGTCATTTTCAAGGGCTTCCTCGGGTTCCGATCCGTCGGGCCACCAATGATTGTAGAGAAAGCTATAAATCCGGCTGTGGCATGGCCGAATGACCGTCTCCAGAAAGTTCGAGAAATCCGGAGCCCCGGCGCTGCCCGCGTCGATGATCGAGGTGACGCCTGCCCGTACGCCACAGAGTTCGTCGGCATCGACGACGTGGTCTTGGCGAAAGACGTGGGCGTGCAGGTCGATCAAGCCGGGCGCAACGATCTTATTGGATGCGTCGATGACCTCCTTCGCCTCGGAAACAGGGATCGATGTGTCGAGTTTGGCGACCCTGCCGGCCGTCACCGCGACATCGAGAGCCGCGTTCAGGCCGCGGGCCGGGTCGATCGCCGTGCCGCCCTTGATCAGCAGGTCGTACATCGCTTCACCGTTAGCGCAGGCTGTCGAACAACCGCCCAAAGCCCCTGAGCTGTAACGGGCTGAACTCCGTCGTCTATTCCCGTTTCCCGTAAAGCACTCTAAGAGATCGCCGGCATCCGCACGGGATACCGGCTACTCCGCATCTGAAACGACTATCGGACTAGACAAACCACCAGCGCTCGGCGCATTTGTTGCCGTCTGTCGGGAAGACCGACGAGACCTTGTCCGGCGTTCCGACCTTGTCGCTATGAACCGTCATGACATTGGCGAATGCCGGACAAATCAATCCGCCTTCATCGCGGATCAGCATCTGGATTTCTCGGTACATCTCCTGCCGTTTCGCTTGATCGAGCTCGGCACGAGCCGAGACAAGCAACTCCTCGAACCTGTCGTTGTTCCACGCGGTTTCGTTCCAAGCCGAATCCCGCGAAAAAGCCAGAGTCAGCATCAAGTCCTCGGTCGGCCGGCCGGACCAGAAGGAAACACAGAACGGCTTCACGTTCCAAACCTCGCTCCAGTAGCCATCGGCAGGAACTTGCTGGATATCGATATTTATGCCGGCTTTCGTCGCGTTCGCTTGGAATAGCGTGGCTGCATCGACACCCGCCTCGTAGATGTTGCCCGCGTAAAGCGTGACATCCAGCGACGACATGCCCGCCTGTTTGAGATGGTGCTTCGCCTTCTCCGGATCGTAGGCGCGCTGCGGAATGTCGGCGGCGAAATAGCGTTGGGTCTTGGAAACCGGATGATCGTTGCCCACATAGCCGTGGCCGTTGAGGATGGCATCCACCATGGCCTGACGGTCGATCGCGTATTTCAGCGCCGTGCGAACGTCCGCATTATCGAATGGCGCTTCGTTCATCCGCATCGGGAATGTGTAGTGAACGTTGCCGCCAAGCTCAATTATCCGGATTTCCGGAATTTTCTCCAATAGATGAAGGGTCTTGGTATCCGGCTTGTTGATGACGTCCACATCTCCTGTGCGAACGGCGCTCACGCGGCTTGCCACGTCGGGGATGTTAAGTGTGAGAACTTCGTCGAAATAGGGACCGTCCTTGAAGTAGTTCGGGTTTCGCGTGGTCACCGCGCGGACACCCGGTTCCCACTCGACGAGCTTGAACGGGCCGGTACCAATACCCTTTTCCCAATCGGCGTCGACACTACCGGCCGGTGCAATCGGAAAGTGATAATCAGACATGGTATAAGGGAAATCGGCATCGCCCGTGGCCAGCTCGAACACGACGGCATGCTTACCGTCCGCCTTTACGTCCTGGACCGAGGCGACCAAGCCCTTACCGGTAGACTTGGTATCCTCGCCGCGGTGGACGTTGATGGAGTGGACCACGTCCTCGGACTCAAACGACTTTCCGTCGTGAAACTCGACCCCCTTGCGCAGATTGAATTTCCAGGTTTTCGCATCGTCCGACGCTTCCCAGCTCTCGGCCAGTTCGCCGACCGCCTCGCCATCGGCGTTGACTTCCGTGAGATTGTTCAGCAGCTGCCACTGCACGCTGACCTGGTGACTGCCGCCGCCGCCCAGAACGCCGAACAAGGTGTCCGAAGTCGCACCTTCGCTCAGCCCTTGACGAAGCGTGCCGCCGCGCTTGGGTGCGGCTGCCCTTGCTTCTTCTGCATACAGTCCGGCGGGGATGGCTGCAGCAAAACCGAGGGCTGTCGCCTTCTTGATGAAGTTGCGGCGGCCGATTCGCCCTTCGGATAGACGCCTCAGAAGCGATTCAAACTCATGCATTTACTCGTCCTCCCTTGGTCCTTGTCTTTCATGTGATCGCCGTCACGCGGCGCACTTGAGGCCCAGTTTAACGTCGGGCTTCTTGTGTCGATAGTACACGAACGCCGAGGCTTTCGACGATTGCCACGGCGCGCTCGATCAAGCGAACGACCAACGCTCGGCGTTGCGGTTTCCGTCCACCGGCGCGTCGCCGCCCATCTTTTCCGGTATCTGGATCTTGTCGCTGGTGGCCACCAGCCAGTTCTTGAAGACCGGGCAGACGAAGCCGCCCTCGTCGCGGACGAGTTGCTGCATCTCGACATACATGTCCCGGCGCTTGGCGGCATCCAGCTCGGCGCGCGCCTCGACCAGCAGTGTCTCGAAACGCTCGTTGTTCCAGTGAGTCTCGTTCCAGGCGGACTCGGCCGAAAACGCCTGAGTGAACATCATGTCTTCGGTCGGTTGGCCGTACCAGACGGAGACGCAGAACGGCTTCACGTTCCAGATTTCGCTCCAATAGCCATCCGTCGGAACCTGTTCGATGGAGATGTTGATGCCCGCCTTGGCCGCATGTTCCTTGTAGAGCACGGCGGAATCGATGCCGCCAGCATAGATCTCGCTTGCCCAGAGGGCGATGTCGAGCTCGGAAAGTCCGGCCTGATTGAGATGGAACTTAGCCTTGTCCGGATCGTACATGCGCTGCGGCAGTTCGGACGCGAAGTAGCGCTGGGCCTTGGATATGGGATGGTCGTTGCCGAGGTAGCCGTGCCCGCGCAGGAGGGTCTGCAGCATGGCCTCACGGTCGATCGCATACTTCAGCGCGGTGCGGACGTCGACGTTGTCGTAGGGCGCCGTATCCATCAGCATGGGGAAGGTGTAGTGGCTGTTGCCGCCGACCTCCCGAATCCTTAAATCCGGCACCTGTTCGAGCAGATGCAAGGTCTGCGGCTCGGGGTCGTCGATGGCGTCGACCGAGCCGTCGCGCAGCGCGCTGGTGCGTGCGCCCACGTCGGCCACATGGAGGGTTTCGACCTCGTCGAAGTAGGGCTTGCCCTCCTTGAAGTAGTTCGGGTTGCGTTTCGTCGCCGAGCGCACGCCCGGCTCCCACTCGCTCAGCATGAAGGGCCCAGTGCCGATGCCCTTCTCCCACTCGGCGTCCATGCTGCCCGCCGGCGCGATCGGAAATCGCGAACTCGCCAGAACGACGGGAAAGTCGGCGTTGCCCGTTTTGAGCTTGAAGACGACGGTGTGCTGGTCGTCGGCCTTCACGTCCTCGACCCCGGCGACCAGGCCCTTGCCGATCGAGCGCGAATCTTCGCCACGGTGAACGTTGATGGAATGGACCACGTCGTCAGCAACCAGCGATTTGCCGTCGTGGAACTCGACCCCCTTGCGCAGCTTGAAGACCCACTGGGTCGCGTCGTCGGACACCTCCCAACTCTCCGCCAGCTCGCCCACGACCTCGCCGTCGGGGGTCATTTCCGTCACGTTGCTGAGGATCTGCCACTGGGTGTTGACCTGGTGGGTATCGCCGCCGCCGAGCACCCCGAAGAGGGTGTCGGCGTTCGAGCCGCCGCGCAGGGCCTGCCGGAACTTGCCGCCCTGTTTCGGCGCCGCTGCCTTGGCTTCCGCGGCCAATAGAGCCGGTGGAATTGCCGCCGCCAAACCGAGGGCGGTCGCCCGCTTGATGAAGTCGCGGCGTCCGATGCGCCCTTCGGATAGACGCCTCTGAAGAGTTTCGAATTCATTCACGTCTGCGTCCTCCCTATCGTCTTTCATGTTGGACGGGCCGTCATGCGGCGCCCTTGAGGCCCAATTTGACTCGAGCTTCTTGCGGTGCCAGGACACGAGCGCCGAGGCGCTCGATGATCTCGACAGCGCGCTCGACCAGTTGGCCGTTGCTGGCCAGCACGCCCTTGTCCAGATAGAGATTGTCCTCGAGGCCGACTCGCGCGTTGCCACCGAGGATCACGGCCTGGGCGACCATGGGCATCTCCATGCGGGAAATGCCGAAGCCGGCCCAGTTGGCGCCCGGCGGCAGCGCGTCGCGCATGGCCATCATGGTGGCCGTGTCGGCGCCAGCGCCCCAGGGGATGCCCAAGCAGATCTGGAATAGCGGCGGGTCCTCGATCAGGCCCGCGTCGATCATGGAGCGGGCGAAGCGGATGTGTCCCAGGTCGAAGACCTCGAGCTCCGGCTTGACGCCCCAGGCCTTCACCTGCTCGGCCATGGCCTTGAGATAGGCCGGCGTGGAGATGTAGATCTCGTTGCCGCCGCCGAAATTGAGCGTGCCGCAATCGAGGCTGCAGATCTCCGGCTTCAGTTCCTCGACATGGGCGAGGCGCTCGGCCGGCCCAATCATGTCGGTGCCGGGCCCGGGCAGACTCGGGTCGTCCTCGCTCGGCACCCAGTCGCCGCCCATGCCCGCGGTCAGGTTGATCACCACGTCGGTGCCGCTGTCGCGGATCCGTTCGACCGCCTCGCGGAACAGGGCCGGATCGCGCGAGCCCTTGCCCGTTTCGGGATCACGCACGTGGACGTGGGCGACGGCGGCGCCAGCCTTGGCCGCCTCGATGGCCGCATTGGCGACTTGCTCAGGGGTAACCGGCACGCCGGGATGCCGCCCGACCGTGTCACCGGCGCCGCTCACGGCACAGGTGATGATCACCTCGTTGTTCATATCCCCCGTTCCTCCCTCTCGTACGAGCAGCTTACAACCAGCTTTCCTCCGGCGGACGATATGGGCGGCTGCAAGGGGGCCGGCCCCATCGAGCGGCCGGTGCGAGAACCTTCTGTGGATCGACCGCCGAAGTCACATGAAACTTTTTTAAGGGCGACGCCTCACCAGTCATCATTGTTAGGAGCAAAGGAAAATCCTGTTATAATTTTTTCGCCAAGAAGCCCTCTTTTTTCGACCAATCGGGCGGATGCGTTCGGGAATGGCGGAGGGCCGCTGGACGTGGGAGCAAGCGGGAAGCCAGGAGATGCCGCGATGACCGGTCAGGCAGAGCAATCGGCTCAGACCTTCGCGATGGTGCTCATCCCGCGCTTCAACATGACGGCGCTGGCGACCACCCTCGAGCCGCTGCGCATCGCCAACTATCTAAGCACTCGCACCCTCTACCACTGGCGGTTTCTTTCGATCGACGGCGGCACCGTGACCGCCAGCAACGGCATGACCCTCGAGAGCGAGGCATTCGCTCAGACCGACGACCGTTGGGACGCCATTCTCGTCTGCGGAAGCTGGGACAGCGAGCACTACGACAACGCCAAGCTGTTCGCCTGGCTGCGGCGGATGGATCGCCGGGGCGTCACCTTGGGCGCCATGGATATCGGCGCCTTCATTCTGGCGCGCGCCAAGCTCCTTGCCGGCTACAGAGCAACGGTCCAGTGGTCGTGCCTGCAAGCCTTTGCGGAGCAGTATCCCGGCACCGTCGCCGAAGAGCAGCTCTACGTGATCGACCGCAACCGCATGACCAGCGGCGGCGGCGTCGCCGGGCTCGACATGATGCTGCACGAAGTCGAGCGGCGCCACGGGCGGCAGCTTGCCCTGGAGGTGGCGGACCAGATTCTCCATTACCCGGTTCGCGGACCCGAGGCGCCTCAGCGCATGGCCCTGGGGAGCAAGCAGAGCGAACTCCACCCCGTCGTGCGCGATGCCATCGCCATCATGGAAGACGCGCTGGAGGAACCAGTCTCTGTGCCGGCCCTGGCGGAGAGGCTGGGCGTGTCCCAGCGCAAGCTGGAGCGGCTGTTTCGCAAGTACCTAGGGTCTTCGGTGGTCGGCTTCTATCACGTGCTGCGGCTGCAATACGCGCGGGCGTTGCTCACCAATACCAACCTTTCCGTCCGGGAAGTCTCGGTGGCCTCGGGCTTCGCCAGCATGTCCTATTTCACCAAATCCTTCTCGGCCCATTTCGGCAAGCGGCCCAGGGAGTACCGCGAGGCCTGGCCGGATCTCGACCCAGGTCCTATCTGGCCCGGCACCACGGCCCTGCTGGTCGAGGCGGCGAAGTCCGCGCGAAACCCGGCCTAGTCGTTCTCGGCCCGCGACTCCTGGACCGCCCGGAGCACGCTCGCCAAGGCCCGGTCGCGCGCCTCGGCCAGGACGGCGAAGTCCCGACCGGCAGCCTCGCGGGCGCAGCCGTCCACCATACGCTGGCGCAGCTCAGGGGTCAGCTCGGGCGCTTCGAGCCGGGTCCACGGCAGCTTCAAGGCCGGGCCGAAGTGGTCCAGGTTGTGGGCCATGCCGCCTTCGCCGCTGGCGACGTGAAAGGCCATGCAGGGCCCCATGACCGCCCAGCGCGGCCCGGGGCCGGTGGCGACGGCGAGGTCGATCTGCTCCACCGTCGCCTCGCCGTTGGCGACCATGTGGAGCGCCTCGCGCCACAGGGCCTCCTGGAGCCGGGTCGCGATGAAGCCCGGCAGTTCCCGCTCCATGACGAGCGGCGCCTTGCCGACCAGGCGGTAGAAGTCGGCCGCCCAGGCGACCGTCTCCGGCGCCGTCCTTTCGCCGCCGATCATCTCCACCAACGGCAACAGGTAGGGCGGGTTGAAGGGGTGGGCGACCACGGTGCGCTCCGGCGTCGAACAGCGGGCCTGAATATTGGTCATCGAGAGGCCCGAGGTGCTGGAGGCGATCACCACCTCGGCCGGTACCAGCTCGCCCAGCATTTCGTAAAGCGCCTGCTTAAGAGCCAGGTTCTCGGGCACGCTCTCCTGGACGAAGTCCGCGTCGGCGCAGGCCGCAGCCAGATCGGTCGTGCAGTGCAGGTTTTCCAGCGACGCCCCCTCGGCCAAGCCCAGGGCCTCGAGGCTGACCCAGGCGGTCTCGACCAGCTGGCGCAAGGGGCCTTCCTCGGCCGCGTCGTGCAGGTAGGTGACGACATCGTAGCCACGGGCCAGGAAGTGGGCCGACCAGCCGCCGCCGATGGGCCCGGCCCCGATATTGGTCACCCGCCGGACGTCTCTTGGGTCTTTCCTCGCCATGATCGAACCTTTCCTCGCCGCGCCCTGTTCGGCACTCTCGTTGCCCCGACGCTAGCGGCCCTTGAAGACCGGCTTGCGCTTTTCCACGAAGGCCCGGACCCCTTCCCCGGCGTCCTCGGACTTCAGCATGGCCCGATAGGTCGGCAGGTCGCCGGTGCGCATGGTGGCAAAGGCCTGCTGGACGGTGTCGCCCTCGATGGCGCGCAGCACCTCCTTGACGGTCTGCAGGGCGAGCGGCGCCGCATCGGCCAGCTGATCGGCCCATCCGCGCGCCGTCGCCATGAGATCCTCGGCCGGCACGATGAGGTTGATCAGGCCGTGGCGATAGGCCTCTTCGGCCGGCATGCGCCGGCCCAAGAGCAGCATCTCCAGTGCGACATTGTAGGGAATGCGCCGCGGCAGGCGCTGAATGGCGCCGGCATCGGGGATGATGCCGAGCGGCATTTCCGGCAGGGCGAATTCCACGTGCTCGGCCGCAACGATGAGGTCGGCGGCCAGGGCGATCTCGAAGCCGCCGCCGATGGCGAGGCCGTTCAGGGCGGCGATGACCGGCTTGTTGAGGTCCCACATCTCGGTGAGCCCGGCAAAGCCGCCCGGCACCTCGGCCTCGCTCTCCCACCAGTTGTCGAGCTGCTGTTCGCCGCTGTCGAGCGCCTTCAAGTCCCAGCCGGCCGAGAAGATCCGCTCGCCGGCGCCGGTCAGGATCGCCACCCTGAGCTCGGGATCGTCGCGCAGCAGGGCGAAGGCCTCGCCCAGCCGGCGGCTCATCGCGTGGTCGATGGCGTTCACCTTGGGCCGATCCAGCGTGACCTCCAGGACGGCCCCGCGCCGCTCGACTTTGACCCCATCACCCATGACATCTAACTCCTTACTGCGTTCACCTGTGCATCCAGCCCCATGATCGAGGTTCCGGCCGATCGGGATTTGCGACTTTTCGACAGAGTTAAGAGCAATTCGACAGGGCCGGCCAGACGCCGATGCCGCCGGTGCCCAGGAAACCGTCATCGCGGCTCTTGAGCCGAACGAGCCCGCTTGTCGAAAAATTTTCAATCGCGTCGGATAGTTGCACCCATGCCAGCGGCTCGAAACGCATCATGGCTGAGCGCACAACAGCCAGGGCTCGGGACGGGTTCGATGGATTTTCAAGTCAGCGACGAGCAGCGCATGCTGGTGGACTCCCTCCGCGCCTTCGTGGAGAGCGAGCTCAGTCCCCATGAGGAGGAGGTCGAGCGCAACGACGGCGTGCCCGAGGAGCTTGGCCAGCACATCCAAGCGAAGGCCATGGAGATGGGCTTCTTCGCCGCCAACCTGCCGGAAGAGGTGGGCGGCGGCGGCCTTGGCTACACCAGCCTCGCCTTGATGGAGCGGGAACTCTCCAAGACCAGCTTCGCCTTGCAGCATTTCATCGGACGGCCGTCGGAAATCCTGCTCGCCTGCGAAGGCGATCAGCGCGAACGCTATCTGCTGCCCTGCGCGCGCGGCGAGCGCCACGAATGCTTCGCCCTGACCGAACCGGGGGCGGGCTCGGACATCATGTCCATGGCCACGCGGGCAAAACGCGACGGGGACGACTACCTCATCAACGGCGCGAAGCACTTCATCAGCAGCCACACCCTGCCCGACTTCGCCATCGTCTTCGCCGCCACGGGCGTCGACGAGACCCCGAAGGGGCCGCGCAAGCGGGTCACCGCCTTCCTGGTCGACAGCGGCACCTCGGGCTTTGACCTACGGCGCGGCCCGCGCTGTACCAGCCACCGGGGTTATCACAACTACCAGCTCAGCTTCGATGACTGCCGTGTCGGGCCGAGCCAGATTCTCGGGGCCGAGGGCGAGGGACTGGAGCTGGCCAACAAATGGCTCCACATGGGCCGGGTGTGGGTCGGCGCCGGCTGTTGCGGGCGGGCCGAACGGCTGCTCGGGCTGGCCGCCGACTGGGCGGCCAGCCGCAAGCAGTTCGGCCAGCCGATCGGGCGCTTTCAGGGGACCTCCTTCAAGCTGGCCGACATGGCGACCGAGCTGCAGGCCGCCGACCTCTTGGTCCTGCAGGCGGCCTGGAAAGCGGAGCAAAGGAGCATGACCACGGTCGACGCGGCCATGGCCAAGCTGTTCGCCTCCGAGATGCTCGGCCGGGTCGCCGACCACGCGGTGCAGATCTTCGGCGGCATGGGCCTGATGGACGAGCTGCCGATCGAGCGCCTGTGGCGCGACGCCCGCCTGGAGCGCATTTGGGACGGCACCTCGGAAATCCAACGCCACATCATCGCCCGGTCGCTGCTGCGCCCGCTTGGTGCATGACCGCGCGCCTTCGCGCGAACCTGCAGCGGCTGCTGGCGCCGCGCCATGCCGCCTTCATCGGCGGCACGGACGCCGCCATCGCGGCCGAGCACTGCCGGGCGCTGGGCTTCGACGGTCCGGTCTGGGGTGTCAATCCGCGGCGCCAAGATCTGGCCGGCCATCCCTGCTTCGCCCGGGTCGAAGACCTGCCGGAGGCGCCGGACGCCGTGTTCCTGGCGGTCCCGCGCGACGCCGCCATCGAGGTCGTCGAGGCCTTGCGCCGCCGGGGCGCGGGCGGGGTGGTCTGCTATACCGCCGGCTACGGCGAGCTGGGCGAGGAGGGCGCGGAACTCGAACGCGCGCTCGTATCTGCGGCGGGCGACATGGCACTGGTGGGGCCCAACTGCTACGGCCTCATCAATTACGTCCGCGGCGTAGCACTCTGGCCCTTCGCCTTCGGAAGCAAGCGGGTCGAACGGGGCGTCGCGGTCATCACCCAGAGCGGCATGCTGGGCTCCGACATCACCATGAACCGGCGCTCGGCGCCACTCGCCTATGTGGTCTCCGCTGGCAATCAGGCGATGCTCGGCGTCGAGGACTATCTGGAGGTCTTGGTCAGCGATCCGGCGGTCGCGGCGATCGGCCTGCATCTCGAGGGGCTGCGCGACGCGACGCGGTTTTGCCAGGCCGCCATCGGCGCCCTGGAGGCCGGCGTTCCCATCGTGGCGCTGAAGACCGGCACGTCGGACATCGGCCGGCGCCTGACCACCACTCACACCGGCTCGCTGGCCGGCGAGGACGAGGTGTACCAGGCCCTCTTCGACCGCCTCGGCATCATCCGGGTGGACTCGCCGGTCCAGCTCCTCGAGACCCTCAAGGTGCTGTCTCTGACAGGGGTGCCCCATGGCCGGCGCCTAACCGGATTCGCGGCCTCCGGCGGCAACGTGACGTTGCTGGCGGACTACGCCGAGCGGCTCGGCCTCTCGTTCCCGCCGCCCTCGCCGTCTACGGCGGAGATCATGACCTCCCTCCTGCCGGCGGTCGCGAGCGTCTCCAACCCGCTGGACTACACCACGCCGCTGTGGGGGCGCGAGGCGGAGCTGACCGCGTTGTTCGAGGCCGTCTTGACCGACGCGTACGATGCGGCCTTGCTGGTGCAGGACTATCCGCACCCCGGCCTCGACGCCGCCAAAGAGGAGTATCGCGCGGACGCCCGCGCGTTCATGACCGCGACGCGCAAAGCCGGCCTTCCCGCCGCCGTGGTCAGCGCCCTGCCGGAAAACATCGACAAGGAGAACCGCGAGACGATGATCGCCGGCGGCATCGCGCCGCTTCAGGGTATCAAGGAGGCGATGGTCGCGGTGGCCGGCGCGGCGGCCTATGGCGAGCGGCGCGCCGGGCTGACGGCTGGAGGCAGGGCCGCCGGCTTGGCGCTGCCGCGGCCCGCATGCCCAACCGGTGACATCAAGGATCTCGGCGAATGGGAGGGCAAACGACGGCTCGCCGCGGCCGGCGTCCCGGTGCCCGAGGGGCGTCTGGCCGAGACCGCAACGGCACCAGCCGTTGCCGAAGATCTCGGCTTTCCGGTAGCGGTGAAACTGGCGAACCGGAGCCTGGCTCACAAGTCCGAGGCCGGCGCCGTTAGGCTCGGTCTGGCGAGCGCCGCCGAGGTCGCCGGGGCGGTCGCAGCCATTACGGAGGCGGTCGCGGCCGGCGCACCGGAGGCGCTCTGCGACGACTTTCTGGTCGAGCGCATGATCGCGGACCCCGTCGCAGAAATCCTGATC
>CALJXB010000038.1 GCA_937974415.1 uncultured Kiloniellales bacterium | reverse complement strand
AAGCAGGGCGCGATCTGGAAGTAGCGATCGAAGCCGGCGATCATCAGCAGCTGTTTGAACATCTGCGGCGCCTGGGGCAGGGCGTAGAACTTGCCGGGATGGATACGGCTCGGCACCAGATAGTCGCGCGCGCCTTCCGGGCTGCTGGCGGTCAGGATCGGCGTCTGAAACTCGGTGAAGCCCTGCTCCACCATGCGCCGGCGGATCGAGTCGATAATCCGCGCGCGCAGCAGGATCTTGTCGCGCATCTTCTCGCGCCTGAGGTCGAGATAGCGGTAGCGCAGGCGGGTCTCCTCGCCGGCGTCCTCGTCGCTGTTGACCTGGAGCGGCAAGAGCGCGGCTGCCGACTGCAGCTCGAATTCCTCGACCCGCACCTCCACCTGGCCGGTCGGCAGTTCGGGATTGACGGTCTCCTCGCTGCGCTCGACCACGCCGCCCGTCACCGTGATGACGCTCTCCGGCCGCACCGCCTCCAGCGCTTCGAACAGCGGGCTCGAGACGTCGATCACGCACTGGCTCAGCCCGCTCACGTCGCGCAGGTCGACGAACAGCAGCTGGCCGTGGTCGCGCTTGCGATGGACCCAGCCGGAAAGGCGCACCCGCTCGCCGGCGTGGGACAGGCGCAACGCGCCACAAGTGTGGGTGCGATAGGGATGCATGGCGGAAGTGTCCCGGAAGTGACGAGTTTCGAGGCTTGGCCGGTTCGGGCGCAAGAGGCACAGTCGCGCTCGCTTTGTCAAGGCTGGGCAGGGAGCCGCGACGCCGCCGAGGTTTCTCCGAGGTTTCTCCGATGCCACAGAAAGCGAGAAATGGCCTGGCGCGGCCACTCTCGCCTTTCCCGACTCGGCGGATCTCGATATAGCAAGGGCAATGACTTTGATTTCCACGACTGCCGACCTGGCGGCCTTTTGCGACCGCCAGTCCGGCGCTGACTTTGTCGCCCTCGATACGGAGTTCATGCGGGACACCACCTACTGGCCGAAACTCTGCCTCGTGCAGGTCGGCGGGCCGGAGGAAGCCGTGGCGATCGATACCCTGGCCAAGGGCATCGACCTGGCGCCGCTCTACCGCATGCTGGCGGACGAGAGCCTGCTCAAGGTGCTGCATTCGGCTCGCCAGGACCTCGAGATCTTCTTTCATGAGACCGGTAAGTTGCCGAAGCCGATCTTCGATTCCCAGGTCGCGGCGATGGTCTGCGGTTTTGGCGAATCGGTGGCCTACCAGACCCTGGCGCGCGAGCTGGCCGGCGCAAAGATCGACAAGACCTCGCGCTTCGCCGACTGGTCCCATCGCCCCCTCACCCAGCGCCAGATCGACTACGCCCTGGCCGACGTGATCCACCTGCGCCCGATCTACCGCAAGCTCAAACGTAAGCTGCGCCACAACGGCCGCGAGGCCTGGCTCGGCCAGGAGATGGATATCCTGACCGACCCGGCGACCTACCGCCTCACCCCGGAGCACGCCTGGCGGCGGCTCAAGCCGCGCTCGCACGACCGCCGCTTCCTCGCCGTGGTCCGGTCGGTGGCCGCCTGGCGCGAGGAGGAAGCCCAGCGCCGCGACGTGCCGCGCAACCGGGTCCTGCGCGACGAGCAGCTCATGGACATCGCCGCCCATCGCCCGAAGGGCGCCGAGCAGCTCGGCCGGACCCGCGGCCTCAGCCTCGATTTCGCCCAAGGCCGCCTGGGCCAGGGCATCCTGGCGGCCGTGCAGGAGGGCCTGGCGGTGCCGGACGATGAGCGGCCCAAGCCCGTGCGGCGGGCCGAGCTGAACGGCGATCCCGGGCCCCTGCTCGAACTCCTCAAGGTCCTGCTGAAGCTCAGATGCCACGAGCACCATGTGGCCCAGAAGCTGGTCGCCAGCACCGCCGACTTGGAGCAGCTGGCGCTCGACGACGAGGCCCCGATCCCCGCCCTGCAGGGCTGGCGGCGGGACATTTTCGGCGAGGCCGCCTTGGCCCTGAAGCGCGGCGAGCTCGCCCTCGGCGCCGACGGCAAGGAGATCGCCGTGATCGACCTGGCGCCGAGCGCGGCGCCGAAGAAATCGGCCGCCTCCTGATGGCGCGGTCGCCCGCCGTCGAACGAACCCCTTACGTCGAACGAACCTCTTACAGCGTGCCCGGGTAGCCGCCGCCGTCGATCAGCAGGTTCTGGCCGGTGATGTAACCGGCTTGCCCGCTGCACAGGAAGGCGCAGGCCTCGCCGAATTCCTCGGGCCGGCCGAAGCGGCCCGACGGATGGGCCTGGCGCCGCTCCTCCAGGACCTCTTCGAGTTCGCGCCCGGCGCGCGCCGCCGCGGCCCGGGCGGTACCGCGCAGCCGCTCGGTGTCGAAGGGCCCGGGCAGCAGGTTGTTGACGGTGACGTTGTGGCGCACGCCCTGGCGCGCCAGGCCGGCCACGAAGCCGGTCAGCCCGGCGCGCGCGCCGTTGGACAGGCCGAGGGCGGCAATCGGCGCCTTGACCGCCGAGGAGGTGATGTTGACGACGCGCCCGAAGCGCCGCTCGATCATGCCGTCGAGGGTCGCGCGGATCATCTCGATGGCCGACAGCATGTTGGCATCCAGGGCCTTGATCCAGTCCTCGCGGCTCCAGTCGCGGAAATCGCCGGGCGGCGGGCCGCCCGCGTTGTTGACCAGGATGTCCGGCCGGGGGCAGGCTTCCAGCAACGCGGCCCGGCCCTCGGGGGTGGTGACGTCTGCGACGACGGCGATGGCCTCCACGCCGAAGTCGGCGCGAATCTCGCCGGCGGTCTCCTGCAGGGGGCCGGGGGTGCGCGCCGCGATGACGACCGTCACGCCGTTTGCCGCCAAGGATCGGGCGCAGGCCCGCCCGAGGCCGCGGCTGGCGGCCGAGACGATGGCCGTCTTGCCGTCTAGTCCCAAATCCATACCGCGACCTCCTCAGCTTTCGCCCTCGCCGAAACCTTCCCGCGCCATCACCTCTCCGACCAAGGGCACGGTCACCGGACGCCCCGAGCGCAGGGACTCCCGATCGATCGCGTCCACGATGCCGCGGGCGGCCGCGAAGGACCGTTCCATGCGACGCAGCAGGTAGCCCACCACCGCCGGCTCGACCGCCAGCTGCCGGTCGGCGAAAAGCTTGACCAAGACCGCCTCGATCAGCGCTTCGTCCGGCGGCCCCAGCGCCACCGCCGGTAGGGCCGCCAGGCGCGAGCGCAGGTCGGCCAGGGCGATCGGCCAGCGCGCCGGCGCGGCGCGGCTGGCAAAGAGCATATGGCCGCCGCGTTGGCTCACCATGTTGTAGACGTGCAGCAGCCGGCGTTCGCCGTCTTCCTTCCAAGCCGCCGATTGCCACAAGGCCTCGGCGGCGTCGAAAACGCAGGCTCGGGCGTCGCCGATGAGCTCGGGCGGCTCGCGGGTAGAGAGCGCGTCGGGGTCGAGCGCCACCGCGCCGCTGCGGCTCCGCCAGACTTGGGTCAGATGGGTCTTGCCGGCACCCGCCTCGCCATAGAGCGCCAGGCCGGGCTGGGGCCAATCGGGCCAGCGGTCGATCCAGTCCACCGCGACCTGATTGCCGGGCGCCACCAGATAGTCCTCGCGCCCCAAGGCCGGACGGTGCCCGAGATCGAGTATGAGCTGAGGCCCGGCCATGGTCTCTGTGGCGCCCCTAGACGGCCGGCTCATCGCCGGCCGTCTCTTCTGCCGCCGCCCGCTCCTCCGTCTTGCCGTAGACATCGCTTTCCAGGTAGCGCTGGAGGAGGAAGCGGACCAGAACGCCGACGGTGGCGGCGACCGGCACCGCCAGGAGAACGCCGACGAAGCCGAAGAGCGCGCCGCCCGCGAGCAGGGCGAAGATGACCCACACGGGATGCAGGCCGACCCGGTCGCCGACCAACCGCGGGGTGAGGAAATTGCCCTCGGCCACCTGACCGACCAGGAAGATGCCGGCGACGATGGCGATGCGCAGCCAGTCGTCGAACTGCACGAAGGCGAGGCCCACCGAGCCGACCAGTCCGACGGCGGCGCCAACGAAAGGCACGAAGGAGAGCAGACCGGCCAGCAAGCCGATGACCAGGCCGAAATCCAGGCCGGCAAAGGTCAGCGCCGCCGCATATAAGGTGCCGAGGACGAGGCAGACGCTGAACTGGCCACGCACCCAGCCCGCCAGGGTCCGGTCGATCAGGGCGGTCTGCTCGCGCACCACCCCGACCGAAGCACGCGGCAAGCAGTGGTCGACCCGGTCGACGATGCGGTCCCAGTCGCGCAGCAGGTAGAAGCTCACCACCGGCGTGATGAAGATCAGCGAAAGCAGGTTGGCGAGCGCCACGCCGCCGCTCACCAGGCCGGTCAAGAGGCCGGTGATCCAGCCGGCGATCTTGCCTCCGGAGTCCGCCAGGGCCTCGCGGATGCGCGCCATGATCTCCGGCGACAGCCGAGACTCGAGCGCGGAAATCACGCTGGCCAGGTGTCCGCGCAGGCTTTCGATGTAGTCCGGCAGGCGCTCGATCAGGCTGGTGAGCTGGCCGATGACGACCGGCAGCAGCAACAAGAGGGCGAGCACCAGGACGGCGACGAAGATCGCGGTCACCACCGTGGTCGCCAGGGTGCGCGAGAGGCCCGCCCGCTCGAGCCTGTCGCACACCGGGTCGAAGAGATAAGCCACGGCCATGCCGGCCACGAAGGGCAACAAGATCTCGCGGAACAGATAGATCCCGGCGAAGAACGCGACGATCACGATCAGCCAGAAGACCGCCTGGCGCTTCAGTGCCGCGCTCACCGGTCGCCCTCGTAGTTCACCGCGAGCAGGCCCCACTTGACGACATAGGCCGCACCAGACGCCAGGGTGGTGGCCGCCACCGAGTAGACCAGAAGGGTTTCGAGCCATCCACCCGACGCATCGAGCCCGAGGCGCGCCAGCACGAAACCGGCGAGGGCGATCTGCGCAACTGTATTCACTTTGCTAACGAATAGCGGCTCCATCTTGAGCGAGTGGGTCAGGGTCTGAAACAGGAGCGCCCCGCCGATGATCAGGAGGTCGCGAAATGCGATCATGATGACCAACCAGAGCGCGATCTCTCCCAGACTGCCGAGCGTCAAGAACACGCCGATCAGGAGGGCCTTGTCCGCCAAGGGGTCGAGAAACGAGCCGACCTGGCTGGTCACGCCGTAATGCTTGGCGATCAGGCCGTCGACCGCGTCGGAAACGCCGGCCGCGAGAAAGATCCAAAAGGCCGCGGCGTAGTAGCCCTGCAGGATGACGTAGACCATCACCGGCACCGACAGCAAGCGGGCCAGCGAGATCAGGTTCGGAACCCATGCGATGAAGCGCTCCCTGCTCACTCCACGGTCGAAAGGCTCTCGGCCGGCGCCTCCTGGAGCCCGTCGCCCTCCGCCCCCGACAACGACTCCGACTGAACCTCTGACTGGGGTTGCGCGCCCTGGTCCGACAACGGCACGACCGCGCCCAGGGGAACCGCCGCTCCGCCCGTGGCACCGGCGAGGCGAAGTTCCCAGCCCGCCAAGGCGCTGCGCGACAGGGCCAGATCGCTTTGCGACAAGGCGCGCGACAGCCGCTCTTCGTCGCCGATGAAGCCGATATCCACCTGGGCGTATTGCCGGGTCATGGTGACCAAGTCCATGCGCACGATGGAGGCGATGCCGCCGAGGCGTTTCTTGACCTCGAGCCAATCGCCCAATTCGGAAACCGGCACGATAGCGGACAGCATGCGCTGTTCGTCGAAGCTGAGGTGATTGGCCGCCTTCCAGTCGGCCTGCGCGCTGGCCACCACCGCAACGATCGCCGGATTGAAAAGGACCTCCGCGCCGCCCGGCTCGGACTGCACGATGCTGTCGGCGTAGATGCGCCAGGCCGAGTCGTCATAACGGTCGGCGACCACGTCCAAGCGGGCCGCCCCGTCCGCCGGATCGCCCACCAGCCCGGCCTGAGCCACCAGCACGCCTTCGGCGCCGTAGCGCAGCGCGATGTCGTTCATGGCGGCGCTGTCGCCGGCCATCGCCCGCTGCACGTCGATCGCCGCCACGTCGCCCAGGTCGCCGAGGGGAATCATAAGCGGAACCAGCTCCTCGGTCAGATCGCGCTCGGCCCAGGCGAAAGCCCAGAGGTTGGTATCCTCCCACAGCAGCACCTCGCCGGTCTCGCTCAGGTAGATCGGCAGCACCAGGAGAGGCTTGCTGCGGGTCTCGGTGAAGCGCAGTCGGTTGGCGCGGAACAGGTCGCGCACCGCCTCGGGCTTGAAGCGGAAGGTCAGCTCGGCCAGATAGCGCACCGCCGAGGTCTTTTCGTCGACGACCGAGAAGTCCTGGACCAGCTGGGCGACGTCGCGTTGGCCCAGGTTCGGCACATAGGCTTGGTCCTCCTCAAGCACCAGGCGCGCCATGAGGCGCCGGTAGGCCTCGCGGTGGCCCTCGGCCAAGGCGGCCTCGCGGGCCGTCGTCGCGGTATCCGCGGTGACGTCGACCTGGATCCCGCTGACCTGGTAAACCTCGAGGTCGGCCGTCGCCGCCTGGCCCC
>CALJXB010000037.1 GCA_937974415.1 uncultured Kiloniellales bacterium | reverse complement strand
CCACGCGGTCTACGACGGCCATCGCTACGGCGAGGCGCTGGACCGGGCAACGAGGCCGGAGCGTGCCGAGCGGCGGGAGCATGCGTTCCGGGACCTGGCCGCCCCGGCCACCGAACTCGGCGCGCCCTGAGTGGACCAGCGGAGATACGGGAATGCCGGATCTAGCGAACCTGATCGGGGAAGATCTCAACGAACGGCTGGCACCGAGCGCGGGCCTGGCGCGGGGCTTGCCGCGCGCGGCCTATCTGAGCCCGGAGGTGCTGGACCTCGAACAGGCCCGGTGGTTGTCGCCAAGCTGGCTGTTCGTCGGTCTCGGCCATGAAATTCCCAACCCGGGCGACTTGGCGCCCGTGCCCAATCTCCGAATCTTCCTGGCCCGCGGCGAGGATGGCCGTATCTGCGCCTTCCACAACGTCTGCCGCCATCGCGGCCACGAACTGCTGACCGGCGCGAAACGGGGCTGCCGTCACATCGTTTGCCCCTATCACGGCTGGCGTTACGGGCTCGACGGCGGCTTGAAGTCCATTTCCTCCTTTGCCGGAAAAGCAGGCGAGATACCGCCCGACTTCGAACTCGCCAGTCATGGGCTCAAGACGGTGCGCTGCGAGACTTGGCACGACTGGGTGTTTGTCAATTTGGACGGGACCGGCCCGCCGCTCGCCGACCATTTGAAGCCCCTGGCGCAGCACTTGACGGATGTCGACCTCGCATCCCTGCAGCACTTTCACAGCCTCGAGCACGGCGAGGTGCGGGCGAACTGGAAGCTGGTGATGGAGAACTCGCTCGAGCCCTACCACACCCCCTTCGTTCATGCCCAAACCGGTGCGGGCATTCCGCTCGAGGATCATCACATGATCCTCGAGGACCGTTTGCTCGGCTGCGGCATCGATGTCGGCGGTGGGCCCGCCGATAGGGCCTCCGGTGACGGGATCTCGGTCGACTCGCGCTTTTTCGTAGTTCCGCCGCTTTTCGTCTTCGTGTTCTATGACCGGCGCATCGTCATCGTGCACCGCAACCTGCCCGACGGCGAGCGGCCGGACCGCACCTGGCGCTCGATCCACCTTTACAGCCTCGGCGGGGAACCCCTCGACGCGGCCGAGATCGAGGATTGGAAGCGGCTCGAATACGAGATCCATGTGGAGGAGGACGGGCCGGTCTATGAATCCCTGCAACGCAACAAACTGAGCCCCGTCACCGAGGACGGCGGCCTGCTGTCGCCCGCCTGGGAAGGCGCCGTACAGGCGTTTTACCGGCAATGGGCCGCGGCGCTGGGTGCATTTTGAATCGGAGAAAGGCCATGTACCGTCTCTTTGCTGCCCCCAACTCCTATGCCATGGTCGCCCACTCGGTGCTGGAGGAGCTGGGCGTCGCCTACGAGCTCGCCTGGGTGGAGATCTTCACCGACAAGCCCGACCCGGCGTTCCTCGCCGCCAGCCCCCACGCCCGGGTGCCGGCCCTGGTCCATGAGCACGGCACCCTCTACGAGGCGGGCGCGATTGCACTTTATCTCGCCGAGCGTCATCCCGAGGCCGGCCTGACGATCCCGGTTGGCGACCCGGAACGTGGCAGGTTCTTACAGTGGCTGTCCTACCTCGCGAGCACCTTGCAGCCGGACGTGATGATTCAGTTTCATCCCGAGATCTACGCGATCGACGCCGATGACCAGGCCAAGCTACAGCAAGCGTCCATGAAGCGCTTGGGCCGGGTCCTGGAAATCCTCGACGAGGCCCTGGAGCCCGGGCCCTACTTTTTCGCCGACCGCCTGACGGTGTGCGATTTCGTGCTTGGCATGCAGGCGACCTGGCCCGAGGTCTATCCCCGCTCGATCGACGATTACCCCAACCTGAAGCGCCTGGTCGTAAAGGTCACCGAACGGCCGTCCGTGCGACGGGTCCTGGACCAGCATGGACTCGATAAGGTGGCTGGGAGCTGACGGCGGTCGACCATGGCGATCCAATCCATAGCGCCCGACGCACTTGCCGCGCGGCTCACCGACGGCGGCGAGATCGCCCTGCTCGACGTGCGCGACGAGGCGCGTTTTCTGGCCGGCCATCCCCTGCCGGCGGTGCACGCGCCGCTCGACCGCCTGCTCGATCTCGCGCCGGGCTTCGTTCCGCGCCGCTCGACGCCGCTGGTGCTGTGCGACGATGGGGACGGCCTGGCCGAGGCCGCCGCGGCGCGCCTCGCGACGACGGGCTACGACCGGCTCCTGAGTCTCGACGGTGGTGTTCCGGCCTGGACGGCGGCGGGCCGCGACGCCTTCGAGACCGGCTACGCTATGGCCAACTGCTTCGGCCTCGCGGTGGAGGTTTGCTACGGCACGCCCCGCATCGACGGTGCGGAGCTGATGCGCCGGCAGTCGGCCGGCGAGCCCCTGGTGATCGTCGACAGCCGTCCGGTCGAGGAATTCCACGCGGCGACGGTGCCGGGCGCCGTCAACCTGCCGGTGGCCGAGCTGTTCCGCGCGATTTACGACCATTTGCCCGACACTGAGACCACTGTGGTGGTTCATTGCGGCGGCAAGACCCGCGGCATCCTGGGCTGCCAATCTCTGATCAACGCCGGGCTTGCCAATCCGGTGTTCGCTCTGGACCAGGGCATCATGGACTGGGTGCTGGCAGAGGGTACGCTCGAGGAAGGCGCCCAGCGCAACCCAGCGCCGCCCTCGGAAGCCGCCAGGGCCGCGGCCGTGCGGGCGGCGGACGCGATCGGCCGCCGCTTCGGGGTACGCAGTCTGAGTCCCGACGGCCTCGCGGCCTGGCGCTGCGAGGCCGAGGACCGCACGCTCTACCTAGTGGACGTGCGCAGCCGTGAAGAGTACGAGGCCGGGCACCTGGCGGGCGCTCGCTGGATTCCGGGCGGCCAGCTCGCCGGCTGCACCGAGGACTACATCGCCACCCGCAACGCCCGGCTCTGCCTGGTCGACGACGACGGGGCCCGGGCCAAGCTGACCGCGAGCTGGATGCTGCAGGCGGGTTGGCCCGAGGTCGCGGTGCTGGAAGGCGGCATCGGGGGTCCGGATCTAATAACGGGGCCGGACCCCCTGGCCGCGCCGGCGGCCGAGGCACCGTCGGGCGACGGCGGCGATAGCGCGCCGCCCAGCCCAGAACAGGTCGTGAAGTCCTACAGAGACTCGATCGCCTGGCGGAGCGGGCTGTTGGACCGCTTCGCCCTGGACGGGACGCTCGCCTTCGCGCTACCGCCCCACGTCGGCGCTTCGACGAAGACGTGAACGTTTGGGCGGGAATATCCTCGTGACTCGCCCGCTGTCGACGGATAATTTGCCGAAAACCTGGGGGCCGGCGCTATGGAATGGAACAACTACAGACCCGATGATCTGATCTTCCGGGAGGGCGACGCGAGCGAAGCCGCCTACCTGATCGTTTCCGGCAGCGTTCGCATCGTCAAAGGCTACGGCACGGACAAACCCAAGGAGATCGCGGTCGTCGGCGCCGGCGAATACGTCGGGGAAATGGGTGCGATCGACAACGTGCCGCGCTCGGCCTCGGCCGTTGCCCAGGGCCAGGTCGTCTGCGCGCCGGTCACCCCGGCGGATTTCATGGACATGCTACGCAAGAACCCGGACGAAGCGATCGACCTGCTGAAGATCCTGTTCCAGCGCCTGCGCGAGGCCAACCGGCGTTTGGCCGAGATCGAACAGACCGGCCAAGGCTGAGGTGCCGTGGGCACGCGAATATGCGCACCAAATTCCGTTGCGAAAGAGCGTTTAAGTCTCATCAGCGCCCGGCGCTTTCGCACGCATCCTCGTACCCTCTGGATCGAAGGCCGGCGCGGTGCTGACCGTTCCATCGAACGAAGTGCCAGCGATGTCCACGGCCAGACTCTGCCCATCCAGCGCCAGCTCTGCTGCTACATAGGCGAGCGCCAGGGGCCGGCCGACACGGTAGCCGTAGGCGGCGGAGGTGGTCTGGCCGACGATCTCGGTGTCCAGGGTCACCGGTTCGTTGCCGAGCGGCACGGCGCCTTGGTCGTCCAGAAGGAGGGTGACCATGCGGGTGTCCGGCTCCCGCTCGCGGCGCTCCAAGAGCGCCGAGCGGCCGACGAAGTCGCGCCCCCAGGCGACCGCGAAGCCGAGCCCGGCCTCGAACGGGGTGATGTCGCTGTCGAGGTCGTGGCCCATGGCGAGGAAGCGCTTTTCGATGCGCATGGACGTCTGGGCGTAGAGGCCGGCGGGCTTGGCGCCGGTCTTGGTGAGGGCATCGTAAAGGGCCTCGGCGTCGGCCGCCCGGCAGGTGATCTCCCAGCCGGCCTCGCCTACATAGGAGAGCCGCGCGGCGCGGATCGGAATGCCGGCGAGCTCCGCCTCGGCGTGGCGGAAATAGCCGAGATCGACCAGAGCCCGCCCGCCCAGGGCCGCCGCACACTCGGCCGCCATGGGTCCCATCAGGCCGAGCACGGCATGGTCCGCCGTCTCGTCGGCGAGGCTCACCCGCTCGCCGTCCTCGAGGTGGCGGCACAGCCAGGCCAGATCGCGCTTGATCGCGCCGGTACCCACGTAAAGGCGATAGACTTCGTCGCCGAGGCGCAGGGCGGTCAGGTCGCTCTCGGTGCCGCCGGCCTCGTTCAGCATGGCAGTGTAGATGGCGCGGCCCGGCGGGCGGGTCATGTCGTTGGCGCAGACCCGGTCGAGGAAGCGCTCCGCGTCCGGCCCCGCGACCCGGATCTTGCCGAAGGTGGACTGGTCGAAGATGGCGGCGCGTTCGTGGGCGTGGGCCACCTCGCGCCCGACCTGGTCGAACCATGCCGGTTTGCCGAAGGTGAGGCCCGGTTCGCCCTCGCTGTCGAAATAGAGCGGCCGCTCCCAAGCGTAGAATTGGCCGAAGCGGGCCTTGGCCGCGCGCCAGCGGGCGTCAAGCGGGGTCTTGCGCAGGTCGCGGGCGCTTGTGAACTGGCGGCCGGGATAGGCGATCTCGTAGTGGGCGCCCAGCACCTCCGGCGCCCGGGACATGAGGGCCTCGAGGCTCTGGAACTCCGCCGGGAAGCGCATTGGATCCGCCTCGTGCAAGTCCTTGGCCGGCCGGCCATGGACGATCGCGTGGGCCAGAGCCATGCCGGCCCCGCCGCCGGTGGCGACGCCGACCGAGTTCATCCCACAGCCGAGGAAGACGCCGCGGGTCTCCGCCGCCTCGCCGAGCAGGAAGGACCCGTCCGGGGTGAAGCCCTCGGGCCCATTGAGGAGCATACGGACCTCAGCCGTCTCCAGCACCGGCAGGCGGTGGAGCGCGTTCAGCATCATGGGCTCGAAGTGGTCCCAATCCTCGGGCAGCAGCTGGAAGGCGAAGTCGGGGCCGAGCCGGTCCGGGTCGAGGGGCTTGCCCAGGGGCTCGAAGCAACCGACCAGCAGGCCTTGGGACTCGTCGCGGATGTAGAGGTGGGAATCGTGGTCCGACAGGGTCGGCAGGTGATGTTCGGCGCCGGGCACCGGCTTGGTCAGCAGATAGAAGTGCTCGCAAGGCAGGACCGGCGCCTCGACGCCGGCCATGGCCGCTGCGTCGCGGCTCCACAGGCCGGTGCAGACGGCGGTGGCGTCGCATTTGACATTACCCTTGGAGGTTTCGAGGCCGACCACCCGGCCGCTTTCGGTGCGCACGGCGGTCACTGCCGTGTCCTCGAATATCTTGGCGCCGCAGGCCTTCGCGCCCTTCACCAGGGCGGCGCAGAGGTCCGAGGGATTGACCCGGCCGTCGTCCGGCGACCAGACCGCGCCGATCACGTCCTCGGCATTCATCAAGGGCCAGCGCTCCTTAGCCTCGCCCGGCGAGATCGTTTCGGCGCGCACGCCGAACAGGCGGGCGAGCGCCTCCTGGCGCTTGGTATGGGTAAGCCGATCCGGATTTGTGGCGATGGAGAGCGAGCCCGCGTTGATCCAGCCGGTCGCCTGACCGGTCTCCGCTTCGAGCTCGCCGTAGAGGGCGACGCTGTATTTGATCAGGTCGGTCAGGTTGCGGGTCGAGCGTAGCGCCCGCACCTGGGCCGCCGAGTGCCAGGTTGTGCCGGAGGTCAGCTGGTTGCGCTCGATCAGGATGGCGTCGCCCACCCCCAGCTTGGCCAGGTGATAGAGGGTCGAGCAGCCCAGGACGCCGCCGCCGATCACCACGACGGAGGCGTGGGAGGGAAGGTCCACTTCGGGCATCTATGCCGCTCCTCGTGCAGAACGCCAGCGGAGAGTCCTGGAGCCGCTATGAAACTGCAGTTTGCCGGTCACGAAAAGAGGGGCGCCCCCTAAAGGTGGCGCCCCTTATCATTTGGGAGAGGTCTATATCTAAGCGAACCACCAGCGCTCCAAAGCCTTGTATCCGTCGAGCGGCCAGGTGCCGGTCAGGCTGGGGCCATGCTCCACGTTGGAACGCCTGGCG
>CALJXB010000036.1 GCA_937974415.1 uncultured Kiloniellales bacterium | reverse complement strand
GAAGCCTGGGGTTTCATGAGCCGGGTCGCTCTGGCGGCTGAAAAGCTCAACCACCATCCCGAATGGTTCAACGTCTATAACCGGGTCGACATCCTGCTCTCGACCCACGACTGCGGCGGCTTGTCCGAGCTCGATATCAAGTTGGCCAAGCGGATCGACGCTTACGCCGTGCCCTGAGCCGTACCCGTCCACCTGACGCCAAATCTGGGGTGATTTGCCAGCGGTTCAAGGCCCAGGGCCGCTCTGGTGGGCGCCCATGCGGTTTTCTGCGGAGAACGCGTAATTGCAGAGGCCGCGACTCGGCCCCATATAGGGGTACATGGCGGAGACCACGAACCTGCCGGCCGACCCGCGGCAATTCGAGCGCGACAAGGCGCGGGTGGAACGGGGCTTCTGGGCCAAGGTGCGCCGGACTTTGGGCCGCGTGCCTTTCCTCGAGGAGGCCGTTGCGGCCTATTACTGCGCCGTCGACCGGCGGACGCCGGTTCAGGTCAAGGCCGTCCTCATGGGGGCGCTGGCCTATTTCGTCATGCCGGCCGACATGATCCCCGACTTCATCGCCTGGCTGGGTTTCGCCGACGATGCCGCGGTCCTGGCCCTGGCGATCCGCAGCGTCGAGCCGCACATCAAGGAACACCACCGCCGCCAGGCCCGCTCGACCTTAGTTGGCGGGGCCGGCGGGACCGAAGAGACCGGCGGCCTGGCCTGAATCAGGGCTGAGCCCGGCCGGTCAGGACGCGGACTCGCGCGGCGCTGGCCGCTTGCCCAGACGCGCCTCCCGGTGGGCGATGTAGAGGGTGGCCGCGACGATGACGGCGGCCCCGGCGAAGGTCCAGCGGTCGGGCACCTCGCCGAACAGGGCGAAGCCCAGGATGCCGGCAACGATCAGCTTGCAGTAGTCGAAGGGAGCCACAACGCTCGCCTCGCCGGTCCGGAAGGCGGCGATCATCAGCGCCTGGGTGAGCAGCCCGCCGAGGCCGAAGGCGACTAGGCCCAGGGCCTCCGGCAGGGACGGGTCCCGCCAGACCGCCAGCGCCGGCGCCGCGAAGACCACTGACGTCGTGACGCTGAAATAGAACAGCATGGTGACCTGGCTTTCCTCGGCCGGCAGGCGCTTGGCCAGGATCACCGCGACGGCGATGCCGAAGGCCACGGCCACAGCCAGAAGCGCCTCCACCTCGACGGCACCGCTGCCCGGCCGCACCATGATGACGACGCCCAGGAAGCCGGTGAGCGTCGCGCCCCAGCGCCGCCATCCGACGGTCTCGCCCAGCACCAAAATCGCCAGGATCACGGCGAACAGGGGTTGGGAGAAGGTGAGCGCCGTGTAGTCCGCCAGCGGCAGCTTTTCGAGCGCGGCGATGCCGCAGACCATGGCGCCGCCGCCGGCGAGCGCCCTAAGGGCGTGATTGCCGGGATGCCGGGTCTTCAGGGATGACAGGCCCGCCCGCCAGACGAAAGGCAGGATCGCCAAGGTGCCAACCGCAAGGCGCACGAAGGTGATCTGCAGGGGATGGAGACCGCCCGTCAAGAGGGTCTTGATGAGGGCGCTGTTGGCGGCGAAGAAACAGGCTGCGGCCAGCATGAAGAGTGCGCCCCGCCCGTTGGGCGAGAGGCCGTACCAGTAGGCCCTGAGCGGCTGACTCGACCGGCGCACGCCGCTATCCGGGCGCCGGCGCGGTCAGCGGCCGCGCGGCGCCTGGGCGGCCGCCCGGCGGGTCCTACGCCGCTCGGCCTCCTCGGTCCGCGCGATGCGCATCTCGCGGTGAGCAATGTAGAGGGTCGAGGCGGCGATGATCCCGGCCCCAACCCAGGTCCAGAGGTCCGGCACTTCGCCGAAGGCGATGAAGGCGATCGCCGCGATGAACGGCAGGCGGGTGTAGTCGAGGGGCAGAACTGCCGAAGCGTCGGCCAGGGTATAGGCGCGGGTGAGCGCGATGTGCGCCACCGCGGCCAGGAAGCCCAAGAGCGCCATGTAGACAAGCACTGTCATCGACGGCCACTGCCAGACGAAGAGCGCGGGAACGAGCGACAGAGGCGTCAGCAGGAGGTTCATGTAAAGCACGATGGTATTGGGCGACTCGGTGTCCGACAGGGACTTCACCAAGAGCGTGGAGCCGGCCATGAAGGCGGCGGCCAGGATCGGCAAGCCGGTTACCCAGGTGATCTCGGTGAAGCCCGGCCGCAGGATCACCAGCACGCCGAGAAACCCGACGGCGGTGGCCGACCAGCGCCGCGCGCGGACGACCTCGCCAAGGATGAGCGCAGCCCCCACCGTGGCGAAGAGGGGCACGGTGAAGTTGAGCGCCACCGCCTCGGCCAAGGGCATGAGCGTGACCGAATAGAACCAGCAAACCATGGCGGCCATGCCCAGGACCGCCCGCCAGAGGTGGCCGCCCAGGCGCTCGGTCGCCAGCCCCGACCGCCCGACCTTCAGAAGCCACGGCACCATGAAAAGCAGCGCGAAGAGGTTGCGGAAAAAGGCGACCTCGATGGGCTCGAGCTCCTCGGCGGCGAGCCGCACCAGATAGTTCATGATCGAGAAGAAGAAGGCGGCCGCCGTCATGTAGAGCGCCCCCTGAAGGGGCGCCGATAGCTTGAGACCGCGGGACAAGACTGTGCTTGGAAAGGACATGAATGGCCAATCTAGGCGCCGGGACCGGCGCAAACCAGCGGCGATTGCGCAGGCCTGCCATGCGCGACGGCTGTCCGGCCAAATCGTCGGTTCGAGTTTGGGCGCGTGTCGGGTTAGGCTTGGGGTCAGGCTCGGGTCCGTTGACAAGAAGCACGCGGCAGGCGATCAGGTCTCCTTTGAGTTCGAGATCGGGCGAGAGGTAGAGGCGAAGGAGGGCCATCATGACCGGACCCATGTGGACGCCGTCCGCGGCGCGGGTCGAGGCGAGCAACCTGACCCGTTTCATGGCCCAGGTGAAGGCCGACTGGGGCGTCGATTGCGCCGACGACATGGACTACGAGGCGCTGCACCGCTGGTCGGTGAGCGAGCTCGAGCGGTTCTGGTCGTCGGTCTGGCGGTTCTGCGGCGTCATCGGAGACTTGAACGAGACGCCCGTGCTGGTCGACGGCGAGAAGATGCCGGGCGCCCGCTTCTTCCCGGAGGCGCAGCTTAACTTTGCCGAGAACCTGCTGCGCCAACGCGGGCCGGGCGATGCCATGGTGTTCTGGGGCGAGGACCAGGTGAAGCGCCGGGTCTCCCACGACGAGCTCTTCGATGGCGTGGCGCGCCTGGCAGCGGC
>CALJXB010000035.1 GCA_937974415.1 uncultured Kiloniellales bacterium | reverse complement strand
TGGCTGCCATTCCGATCTTCCTGCTGTGGATGTACTTCTCCTGGGCTGCCGTCATCTTCGGCGCCGAGCTGGCGGCCGCCTTGCCGGAATGGCGGGCCGCCCAGCAGCGCCAGCGCCGGGGCGGGGAGCCCGGCGCCGAGCTGGCCCTCGCCTTGTCGCTCTTGATGCGGCTCAGGGGCGCCAATCGCGACGGCCGGGTGCTGCGCGAAAGGACCCTCGCCCGGGGCCTGCCGGCGACCTTGGAGGAACTGGATCACGTACTGCGCGCCCTCCGGCGGGCCCGCATCGTGGCGCGCAGCGGCGGACGCTGGCTGCTCAGCCGTGATTTAGCGACGGTGAGCCTGGACGATCTGGTCCGGGTCCTTGGCCTGTCCTTCGAACCGGGAGAGGGCTGGCCCGAGCCAGTGCGCGGCGTCCTCGAAGATTTCTCCGGGAGCGGCGCGGAGCTGCGCGCGCGCAGCCTTGAACAGCTGCTGCCCGATCCGAAGCCGCAGGCCCAGTAATCGGCGTGTCCTGATCAGCTTGGCTTCCGGGTTTGCGCGAGGATCGCCTCGAGTTCGGCCCGCGAGGCCTCCGACAGGCCCTGGATTCCCAGCCGCAGCTCGTCGAGGGTGCGGCGCAGGCCGTAGACCTGGTCGAGCAGCCGCAGCACCACCGGGATGGCCTCTTCGTTGACCTCCAGGTCGCGGCGCAGTTCCACGATCAGTTGGATGCGCGCGCGGTCGATGTCGTCGAATAGCAGCTTGCCGTCCTCTTCGACCGGCAGGACCCAGCTCTGCTCGATCCAGCGGGTCACCTCGCCCTCGCTGACTTCCATCTCCATAACGACCTGTTGAAAGGTCCAGATCATGGCGTGCCTTGTCCCCTTCAGGCGAGCCCGGCCTTGCGCCGGGGATCCTGTTCGTCGCCACCCTCCCAGTTTTGCACGAACTCCTCGAGCGCCGCATCGGGCTTTTCCGGCAGCACCAGGGTCAGCGTGACCAGTTGGTCCCCGGCGGGCTTCCCGCCGTCGGCCGGCAGGCCCTTGCCCCTCAAGCGCAGGGTCTGGCCGCTGTTCGCCCCCGCCGGCACCTTGAGGGCGACCTTGCCGTGGATCGTCGGGACCGGAACCGAGGCGCCGAGCACCGCTTCCTTCAAGGTGATCGGCAGCTCCAGGTGAATGTCCCGACCCTTGCGGACGAAGGTGCGATGAGTGCCGACCTGGACGCGTATGAGGGCGTCGCCCGCCGGCGCCCCATTTCGTCCGGCCTGCCCCTGGCCTTTCAGCCTGAGGGTTTGGCCGTCTTCGGTGCCCGGCTTGAGGGTGATGTCCAGGGTCTTGCCGTCGGCGAGGCGCACCCGCTTCTTCGCGCCGAGGGCCGCTTCCAGGAAATCCACCTTCACCCCATAGGAGACGTCGGCGCCGCGGCGTGGCGGCTGCTGGCCGAAGAGATCCGAGAAGATGTCCTGGACGTCGACCTCGGGCCCGAATTCGTAGTGGCGGTACTTGGCCCCTTGGTCGCCGCCGGCATAGCTGCGATAGAAGCCGGCGCCGGCCGGGGCCGTTTCCTGGCCGCTGGCGTCGATCTCGCCGCGGTCGAAGCGCTTGCGCTTCTCCGCATCGCCCACGATGCCGTAGGCGTGGGAAACCTCCTTGAAGCGTCGCTCGACGTCCGCATCGCCCGGGTTGAGGTCGGGATGCAGCTTCTTGGCGAGCTTGCGGTAGGCGGCCTTGACCTCCTCCGCAGTGGCGGACTTCGAAACGCCCAAGACCTTATAGGGGTCGGTCATGCAGGCAGTCTACACCAGCTGAGTCGGTGCGCGCATGGCATCCCTTGCCTGGGCGCGCCGCCGAGGGGGGAGGGTTGGACTACTCGACGATCTTCCAGGTGCCGTCGGGCTGGCGGCAGGCGGTCCCGTAAGCGGTTTCCGTGCGGCCGCCCACGGTGATGGTCTGCTGAAATTCTCGGCAGTAAAGGCCGCTCGAGGACGTGCCGTCGCGCACCGGCGTCACCGTGCCGGCGTGGCCCGAATCCGGGTTGTTCCATACGATGGTTTCGCCGAGCGGGGCTTCGTGCGCCTCGACGACCGCTTGGTTGGCCCGCATCTCGTCCTGCTCGTCCATGGTGCGGCCGACCTCGCTGCCGATCAGCCCGCCGATCAGCACGCCGGCCCCCGTGGCGATCAATTGGCCGGTACCGTCGCCGAACTGAGAGCCCAAAAGCCCGCCAATGGCCGCGCCGCCGACCGTACCCACGGTCTGCTTTTCGCCGTACGGGCTGTTCGAACAGGCCGCCGCAAACAGGGCGATTACTATCGCGGCGGCGGCAGTCTTGAACGTCATGACAACACCCCTTCTCAAAACGTCCGTACCGATCCGGAGAGGTCGATTACCGATAGACCTAATACGATGCCGGCGACAATTCCATCCCTGGGATGAAAATTCTTCGGTCAAGAACACTAGGCATCCAACTCACTTGCGGACTATACATATATGTTTCAATAATTTATGAGGCGTCGTTGTGATTCGAACTAAACTTCCAGCGCCTCTTGCAGGGTTTCCGAGGGATGGCCATTTTCTTTACCGGGAGCCAGGCGCTAAGGTGCCCGAACAGCGGGCCGGACCGGGACTCGGGGTACGCCGGCCTGCGGTTTGATTTTGGGGGAGTCGTCTGTCACATGGTGCGTATCGCCGAGACCACGCTGGAGGATCCCCTCTCCCTTTTCGCCGCCTGGTTCGAAGAGGCCGAGCAACAGGAGCCGAACGACCATAACGCCATGGCCCTCGCCACGGTCGGCGATGACGGCATGCCAAGCCTGCGCATGGTGCTCCTCAAGGGTTTCGACGCCGAGGGTTTTGTCTTCTACACCAACCTGGAAAGCCGCAAGGGCGAGCAGCTGCGCGCCCATCCCAAGGCGGCATTGCTGTTCCACTGGAAGTCGCTGCGCCGGCAGATCCGCATAGAAGGCCCGGTCACCCCTGTGAGCGACGCCGAGGCCGACGCCTATTTCGCGAGCCGTCCGCGCCAGAGCCAGATCGGCGCCTGGGCGAGCGACCAGTCGCGGCCCCTGGAGGGTCGCTTCGAGTTGGAAAAGCGCGTCGCGCGCTGTGCCGCCAAATACGCCATCGGCCAGGTGCCGCGGCCGCCCCATTGGTCGGGGTTTCGAGTCTCCACCCAGAGGATCGAGTTCTGGCAGGACGGCGCGTTCCGCCTGCACGACCGACTGGTCTACCACCGGGAAGAGGGCGGAGAGGCCAACCAGGTCGCGTGGCGGACCGAGCGCCTGTTTCCGTGACGGCCGGGACGTGACCATGAGCCAAGCGGCCGATCCCGGCGGCGAAGCGCGCGCCGGCACCGCCTCAACGAGGCCGACGCACAGCGCCGAGGCCGCCCGCTTGATGCGCTTGGCCACTTATGCCTCGGTGGCCACGGCCATGGTTCTGATCGGCGTAAAGCTGGTGGCCTGGCTCTACACGGACTCGGTCAGCCTGCTCTCGACCCTGATCGATTCGGTGCTCGACGCGCTGGCCTCGATCATCAACCTCCTGGCGGTGCGCCATGCCCTCATGCCGGCCGACCGGGAGCACCGCTTCGGCCACGGCAAGGCCGAGCCGCTGGCGGCCCTGGGCCAGGCCACCTTCATCTCCGGCTCCGCCCTCTTCCTCGTCTTCGAAGCCAGCCACCGGCTGTTCACCCCGGCGCCGATCGCCCACACGGGCTTCGGCATCGGCGTCATGGCCTTCGCCATCGCCGTGACCTTCGTCCTGACCCGGTTCCAGGCCTACGTGGTCCGCAAGACCGGCTCGATCGCGATTAAGGCCGACTCGCTCCACTATTTCGGTGACCTGCTGGTCAACGGCTCGGTGATCGTGGCCCTCCTGCTGGTGTCCCAATTGGGCTGGGACTGGGCCGACCCGGTCTTCGGCCTCGGCATCGCCGCTTATATCTTGTACTGCGCCTGGCGTATCGCCCGCGGAGCCTACGACATGCTGATGGACCGGGAGCTGCCCGACGAGGATCGCCAGCGAATCAAGGACATCGTCCAGGCGCACCCGGCGGTGATTGGCCTTCACGACCTTAGAACCCGAGCCTCCGGGCGCGACACCTTCATTCAGATCCACCTTGAGCTCGACGGCGAGATGACGCTTTTGCGGTCGCACGAGATCGCCGACGAGGTGGAGGCGCGTCTGCACGAGGCCTTTCCTGGCGCCGAGGTGATCATTCACCAGGATCCCCATGGCATCGAAGAGCCGCGCGCTCGCTTCGCGTGACTCCGGCCGCCGTATCCGAACTTGACGTATGTCAATGCCGTGTCGGCGGCGCAGGCTGAAAACAACGGCAGTTGCAGCGACAGGATGGGAGGATGCCATGACTTGGGCGAAGGTGCTGGCCTACATAGACGGTGAACCGGGCAGCGAGGCCGTTGCCAAGGCGGCTCTGCAGTTGGGTCAGGCCTTCCCGGCCCGGGTCGAGCTGCTCCATATCGAGCTTTCGGAAGAGCAAGCGATCCCGATAGTCGCGGAAGGCCTGACGGCCGGCGCGATCGGGCAAATGCTCGAGGGCCTGAGAGAGCAGCGGGAGTTGAGGGCGGAGACGGCCGTGGCGCTCTTCAAGAGCCTCTGCGTCGATGCCGGGCTGGACACTTGCGAGCCCGATGATCCACCCCAGCCCGGCAGTTTTCGGGTCGCCTTCCGGCGCGTTGCCGGTCGGGAGGCCGACGAGCTCTCCCGGCGCGGGCGTCTCGCCGACCTGGTGCTGGTGCGCGGGCCGGTCTCCGAAGTCGGTTTTTCCCAGGCCGTGGAGACGGCCATGTTCGAAACCGGCAGGCCCTTGTTGATGGTCCCCGAAACCTTGCCGGAGCGCCTGGGCTCGAGCCTCGCCATTGCCTGGGACGGCACCCTCGGCGCAGCGCGCGCCACCGGTGCCGCGCTGCCGCTGCTGCGCCGTGCCGAGACCGTCACCATCCTGACAGCCGATATGGAGAAGGTCGGCGCCAAACCCAGCGCGCTCGCGGATTATCTGGGCGAACATGGAATTTCGGCCCGGACTTGGGCCTTCCTGCCCGAGGAGGGCGCGCTTGGCGAACGCCTGCTCGACGAGGCCGCCGCGGCCGGCGCCGACATGCTGGTAATGGGCGCCTACGGCCACAGCCGGCTGCGGGAGATGGTGCTCGGCGGCGTGACCGAAAGCGTCACGGCCAAGTCCAAGATCCCGGTCTTCATGGCGCACTGAGGTCGGAGCGACGGCCTCTTGCGGGCCAAAAGAAACCCCCGGTGGTGCGCACCGCCGGGGGTCGAGCGAAAGCGGAGGCATTATCAAAGGAACTTTTTCTTCAGGGCGCAGGTGGACGACAGGAGTGGTCACCCAGCGCTTGTCGTTCGAACTCGCCGGCCCGACACTGCCATGAAGGAAGAGCGGAATCCGGCGAGTCCGTTTCTTGGTCAGCTGTTGGTGTACGGAGGACCAGCCTGATTGATGACCCCGTTGTACTGGCGGAATATTCCAACGATCTTCTCTTCGATCTCACCTTCTTTGGCCACCTCGTTCCAGAAGTCTTTGGCGGCGTTCTCGACCTCGGCCCATTCACTTGCCGGAACGGTGCGCACCTGGAGCTTGTCACCCTCAGCTCTGAGCCGCGCTTCGCCGCCCCAGTACCACTGGTTGCGATAGGTGTGGCAGGCCTCGGTCGCTGCCAAGACGAGCTGCTTGAGGTGGTCCGGCAAATCCGCCCACTTCTGCTGGTTCACGAACCACGATCCGATCCAGGCGCCGGAAACGTTGTTGGTGAGGAAGTAGTCCGTCACGTCGGCCCAACCTACGGCGTAGTCTTCGGTGATCCCCGACCAGGCCATACCGTCAAGTTCACCTGTCTGAGCCGCGACCTCGGCGTCCTCATAGGGAATGTTCATCGGCACGACGCCGAATGCCGCGAGGAAGCGCCCGGCGGTCGGGAAGGTGTAAAGCCTTAGGCCGTCGAGATCGGCAAGCGACGTCACTTCTTTCTTGGTGTTGAAGTTGCAGGGATCCTGCCCCGCGGCCGATATCCACTCGACACCGACCTTAGCGTATTCTTCGTGCCAGATGTCGGCGAGACCATACTGGCTAAACAGTACCGGAACATCGAGGATGTGCTTTGTGGCAAACGGGAAGTAGCCGCCGAACTGGCGTAGCGGTGTGGGCGATGCCATCGAGTCGTCGTCCGAGTGGACCATGTCGATGGTGCCGCGCTGCAGGGCCTGGAAGAGTTCGCCTGTTGGCACGATCTGGTTCGAGTAGAAGAGCTCGATCTCCATCTCGCCGTTGGCGACGTTGTTCACGTAGTCCACCATCGGCTTCGTAACGTGCTCGCCCAATGCTGTTCCGGCATAGGTTTGAAGTCGCCAGCGGATGGGCGATTGTGCCTTGACTATCGCCGGGGCCCCGAGCGCCACCGGGGCGGCGAGAGCGGCACCTTTCAGAAATGTCCGCCTGTTCTGTGTCATTCTTGTTTCTCCCATGTTGGTTAGATGATTTTTTTCCGCCCCTTTGACCGGGGTTCTCGTTCATTTGTCGTAGATATACTCCGGAAGCCAAAGCGCGACCTGTGGGAAGATCATGACCATAGCCAGACCCAGCCCCATAACGACGACGAAAGGGATGATCGACCGGTAGATATCCCTGATCGTAATCTCGGGCGGTGCCATGGCCCGCATTAGGAAGAGATTATAGCCGAATGGCGGCGTCATGTAGGCGATCTGGCAGGTAATCGTGTAGAGCACACCGTACCAGATCAGGTCGAAGCCCAGGGCGCCGACCAGTGGGACGTAGAGCGGCGCGACGATCACTAGCATCGCCGTGTCATCGAGGAACGTGCCGAGCAAGATGAAACTCGCCTGCATTAGGACCAGGATCATCCAGGGGCTTAGGCCCAGTTGCTCGGTGAACAGACCATCGATTGCTTTGACCGCACCCAGCCCGTCGAACACCGCACCGAAGGCCAGCGCCGCGAGGATGATCCACATGAACATGCAGCTGACGCCTAGCGTCCGCCGCACCGAATTCTCAAAAACCTCGCGCGTCATACGCCCCTTCATCACGGCGGCGAGGAAGGCCGATATTGCACCCACAGCAGAACTTTCGACGAGCGAAGTCCAGCCGTTGACAAAGGGCACCATCATCGCGAGAAAGATGAACAGTGGCAGGAGGCCTGCTCGGAGCAGACTGATTTTCTCCGCCCATCCGACATCTCTTTCCTGGGGCGAGAGGGCCGGGCCTAGCCGGGGAGTGATACGGCAACGAATGTAGATGTAGAGGACAAAGAGGCCCGCCATCATCAGACCCGGAAGAACTCCGGCGAGCCAAAGCTGGCCGACGGGCTGACGGGCGATTATGGCATAGAGGACCAGAACCACGGACGGCGGCACGAGGATTCCCAGGGACGAGCCTGCCTGGATCACACCCGTGACCATCAGTTTGTCGTAGTTTCGCCTCAGCAGCTCGGGCAGCGCGATTGTGGCCCCGATTGCCATACCCGCAACGCTCAGACCGTTCATTGCCGAGATCAGAACCATGAGCCCGATCGTGCCGATCGCGAGCCCGCCCGACACCCCGCCCATCCAGACATGGAACATGCGGTAAAGGTCGTCGGCGATCCGGCTCTCGGAGAGGACATAGCCCATGAAGATGAACATCGGCAGCGTTAGAAGCGGGTACCAGTTCATCAGCTTGATCGCCGCCGAGAAGGCGAGGTCAAAACCGCCCCTGTCGCCCCAGAGCCCCATCGCCGCGACCACGGCTACAAAGCCGATCGCACCGAAGACGCGCTGCCCGGTAAACAGCATCAGCATCATCGAGCTGAACATCAGGATGGCAATCGCTTCGTAGCTCATCAGGGCTCCAAGCCGCGGATGTGGAAAATGTCCTTGAAGAGCTCGGAAATCGCCTGCAGCAGCATCAGGAAGATGCCGAAGACCATCAGAAGCTTGATTGGCCAGAGATATGCGCGCCAGACCGAGTTGCTGCGCTCCAGAACGCCCATTTTCTCCGAAGCACCCTCGACCCCATCGGTGATGAACCCGCCGATTATACTGCCGAAGAAGCTCAGAGGTTCGCCTCTGAAATCCCCCAGCGAATAGGATGCGGACGAAAGCCCGCCCCAGAGCAGGACGACGAGGTAGAAGATCAGAAAGAACACCGTGAAGGCATCGAACCACGCCTTCCGGCGATCGGACCAGTTGCCGTAGAACAAATCCATCCTGACATTCGAACCCATCTGGATCGCGTAGGGCCCGCCTATCATGTAGTAGGCAACCATGGCGAACTGGGCGGTCTCCAACGTCCAGAGTGAAGGATTTATCCCGAGGCCGATGTCGCTACCGACCTTGGTGAGTGTGGACCAGAACAGGATCCCCATCATGGCGAAGATCCCATACATCATCACCCGGCCGAACCGGTAGTTCATCGCGTCGATGGCGCGCACGTAATGTCGCATGAACCCTGTCACCGCGACGCGCCCTTGTTAAGAGTAGTCATTGCGGCCTGCATCCAGTTGGCTGAATGGCAATCCAGCGTGTAGGCAACACCGAGGTTCCCGAGCTGTTCGTGTGCGCGACCAGAGGCATGCTCACATACGACCAAGAGCGGGCCCTTCCGCTCGCTGCCTTCAATTTCCAGAAATGTCCCGAACAATTCTGCCCCTGAACTTCACGCAGAGCCGCAAAAGCCGTGTGCAGTTCGGACCTCTTGAATCCTGACATCGGATCCTCGATTTCCCTGTTCCGGCCGCCGTTCTTCCGGCGCCGTTCGATTTTCGGCATCTTCTCAGATATTTAAGCATCCGTACACACCTTGTGCGCCGATTGTGAGTCGGGCTCGAACGATCTCGAGAATTGGCATCATATGGGGCCTTTCTGCGCCGCCCGCATAGGCTAAACTCTTGGCCATGACCTCGGACTCTCAAATCGCCGAGCCCAGGACCGTGATCCTGACCGGCGCCAGCCGCGGCATCGGCCATGCCACAGTGAGGCGTTTCAGCGACGAAGGCTGGCGCATCATCACCTGTTCGCGCGACGACGTGCCGGTGGAATGCCAGCGCGACCCGAACTGGGCCCATCACATCGTCGCCGACCTGGCGGACCCTGACAGCCTGGAGGAATTTCTGGCCGAGGCCAACGGGCTGCTGGGCGAGGGCGCACTGAACGCGCTGGTCAATAATGCGGCGGTGTCGCCCAAGACGCCCTTCAAGGAGCGCCTCGGCGTGCTCAACGGCGATCTGGACGGTTGGCGCCAGGTCTTCGAGCTGAACCTCTTCGCGCCGTTGGCGCTCGCCCGCGGCTTCGCCGTGTCCCTGCGCAGGGGTGGCGGCTCGGTGGTCAACATCACCTCGATCGCCGGGCACCAGATCCACCCCTTCGCCGGTTCGGCCTATTCGATCTCCAAGGCGGCCCTCTCGGCGCTCACCCGCGAGATGGCGGTGGAGTTCGCCGAGTTCGGCGTGCGGGTGAACGCGGTCGCGCCCGGCGAGATCGAGACCGCCATGATCGGCGAGGAGTACGAGAGCCTGATCCCGCGCATCCCCATGCACCGCATGGGGACGCCGGAAGAGGTGGCCTCGGCGGTCTTCCGCCTCTGTACCGACGATTTCGGCTACGTCACCGGCACCGAGATCTTCGTCACCGGCGGCCAGCACCTCTACTAGGCGGTGCGGCGGGGCCGGGGCGACCTGCCGCAGGCCCCTATACCTTTTCCTAAATCTTGCCGTGCTAGGCTTCAACCCGAGTGCCGGGACGGAGCCGGAGCAGGCATGTCCACCATCGAAAACCCGTACGATCTCGCGAGTTTGCCGGAGCCGCGCTTCATTTCGAGCGCGACAGCGCGGGCTCGCCTCTGTGCAATCGCGCTTTTGCTGTTCGGCGCGGCCGTGGGCGGTGCGGCCTTTGTCGCCGGCCTCGCCGGCGACAACCTCTTTATGGCAGGAGGTGGCGCTTTGGCATCGATTATCTGCCTCTCTGTCCTGATCTATCTGCGGCCGGACGACTGGCGCAGCTGGATCCGCCTCGCCGCGACGCCGGATGGGCTTTTCGTGGTCACGCCAGTGCGCAAGGTCGTCTTTGCGCCCTGGCGGGACGTCCTCGACATCGCGGTCGTGCAGAAATGGACCGGCAAGAGGATCGTGAGCTATCCCCAACTGACACTGCGCCTCTCCGAAGCAAGCTGGTCCAAGTTCGGGGGAACCGGAGCACTCAAAGGACGCGGTCCGGTGCGAGACTACACCATGGGCACGCTCACCGTTTCCGCGGAGACCTTGGTGGATGAGCTTGTCGGCTTTCGCCATGCCCACGGATAAGAGCCGCGCCTAACAGCTGTTTCCTAGCCCGTTTCCGGCGCCTTGGCCCTTGCCGCCGCCGTTGCCACCGCCGAAGCCCGTGCCCTGACCGTTGTTGTCGCAGCCGCTTTGTTCCAGGAGGGCGGAGGTGTCGTTCATGGAATCGGAGATGCTTTCGCCCAGCCCGGCAGCGGACACGGCCAAGCCTCCGGAGACCAGCGCCAACAGCAGCGCGTATTCCGCCGCCGTGGCGCCGCAACGGTCCCGCAAGAAATCGGCGAATGCGGTGACAGCCGGAGCCACGACGAGCCTATGGGATCAGATCGCGCTGAACTGCAGGACGAACGCGACGACCATCGCCGCCGTCAGAACGTTGGTCACGACCGTGAGCGTCTTCATTGTATGAGCCCCCTGCGGCTTTCCACCGCGCCACATCCGAGCGGGCGCGGCTTGTCATTGCACCACGAAGGGCTGCGCGTGGCTTCGCCAAGTTGCGCATAGGGGTTCTACATTTAGCGCGGCGTGCGCGCTGGCTCCGGCGCCGCGGCGGCCTTGATCCACGCCACGAAGGCGGCCACCTCAGGGCGGGCGAGGGCCTCCTCGGTGGCGACGACCTCATAGCCCTCTTGGATCCTGACGCTTTCCGCGAAGGGCGCCACCAGGAGGCCGGCATCCAGGGCGTCCTGCACGATCGGCCGACTGCCGAGGACGACGCCCTGGCCGGCGATCGCCGCCTGGAGCGCCACGGTGTAGTCGTTGAACCGGATCCGGCGGTCGCTGTCGAAATCCTCTGCGCCGAAGGTGCTGAGCCAGGCGTCCCATTTTAGCCAGCTGGACGGCCAGGGCGTCATCTCGAACTCGATCAGGGTGGCTTGGCGCAGGTCGGCGAGGGTCTTCATCGGCGGCGGCCCGGCGGCAAGGCCCGGCGCGCAGACCGGCACGATCTCTTCGTCGAACAGCCGGTGGGCGATGTGGCCGGACGGGGGTTTCGCCCCATAGCGGATGCCGATGTCCGCCTCCTCGCGCGCCAGGTCGACCAGCCGTAGGCTGGCGTCGATCAGCACGTCGATGTCCGGGTAGAGCGCCTTGAAGCCCTGCAGCCGCTTCATCAGCCAGCTCCCGGCGAACGACGGCTCGACCGAGATGGTGAGCGACTGGCGGCGCTCGACCCGGCGCATCTTGGTGACCGCCCGATGGAGCTGTTCGAAGGCTAGATGGAGATCGGCCAGGCCCGCCATGCCGGTCTCGGTCAAGGCCAGGCCGCGGCCCTGGCGCTTGACGAGGGCGCGGTCGAGGCTCCGCTCGAGGCCCTGGACCAGCTGCTTGACCGCGGCCGGAGTCACGCTGAGCTCCTCCGCCGCCTTGCGGTAGCTGAGGTGCCGCGAGACCGCGTCGAAGGCCCGAAGGGCGTTCAGGGAGGGCAGCCAATCGGTCATTTTAAAGTTAAGAATATCTAACTTCTTAGTTCAGGTCAAATGGCTGGCGAGCGGCCGAAAAACGCTTAAATTTAAAAGCGTTACGAGCAACCTGGTGTGAGCATTTCAGTATAGAACTTAATTCAGGAGTGCGAGAGATGGCAACCCTAGCGAAGACGTGGAATGGGCCGGCACGCGCGTCGCGGCCCGGTCATGGGCTGCTGGAGATGGTGCGCCACCGGTCCCGGCGCCGGCGCAACCTGGCAGAGCTGCGGGCGCTCGATTCCGGCCGCCTTCAGGACATCGGCCTGAGCGAGGCGGCCCGGGCGCGGATGGTTGGCTAGGCGGCCGGCGTTCGGACGGCCTCCAGCGAGCCGGGTTTGGCCCGAAAAGGGCTTGCGCGACGGCGCGAACTTCATGAGATTGCCCGGGCTCGCTGGAGCCGGCGCACGGGTCCGGCGCCGGCACGGGATGGGAGGCCGAGGGCATGAAGTATCTGCACACCATGGTTCGGGTGACCGACCTCGAGGCGTCGCTCGATTTCTATTGCAACAAGCTGGGCCTTACGGAGGTCGAGCGCTACGACTATCCGGAGAGCCGCTTCACCCTGGTCATGCTGGCCGCGCCGGGCGACGAAGAGGCGCAGGTCGAGCTGACCTACAACTACGATCCAGAGGCGCTCGCGGGCGGCCGCAACTTCGGCCATCTCGCCTACAGCGTGGACGACATCTACGCACTCTGCCAACACCTCATGGACAAGGGCGTGACCATCAACCGGCCGCCGCGCGACGGGCGCATGGCCTTCGTGCGCTCGCCCGACAACGTCTCCATCGAACTGCTGCAGAAGGGCGATGCCCTGCCGCCCCAGGAGCCCTGGGCCTCGATGGAAAACACCGGCGAGTGGTGAAGGAAGACTAACCGGGCCCTCAGATCCAGACGGTTAGCACGACCGGCAGCACGACAATGCTGGCCAGGGTCGAAATCAGGATCAGGCTGGCGACGGTCGGCGCGTCCTCGGGGCGGTAGAGGTCGACCCAAAGGTATGTGGCCACGGATGTCGGCATCACGCAGAGCAGGATGAACACCCCGCGCGCCGTCCCCGTCAGCCCGAACAGAGAGACCAGCAGCAGCGCAACGCCGATGCTCATGGCGAGGTGGAAGGCTGCCAGATAGCAGCCGCGCCATACGGCCTCCAGCTTCAGGGTTGCCAGGGTATGACCCAGGGTCAGCAACATGAGCGGAATGGCCAATCCGCCGAGGATGCCCAAGGTGTGGGCGAAGAGGGGCGGCAGCGGCGTGTCCGTCGCCATCAGCAGAACCGCCAGGACGACGGCATAGATCGCCGGCTTGCGTAGCAAGTCAGCGAAGGACACCTGACCCTGGGGCAGCCACATGGCGAGAGTGAAGATGCCGAGCAGGACGACGACGAGAAAGGCGATGGCATAGGCCAGTCCTTGCGATCCGAAGGCCAGCATAGCGACAGGCAGGCCGATATTGCCCACGTTGTTGAACATCAGCGGCGAGAGAAGCGCGCGCACTGGAAGACGCATGACGGTGAGGAATAGAAATCCGATCACGCCGAAGTAGGCCACGGCGCTCAGGGCCGCTGCTATGGACTCGAAAAACGCGCCGACGGAGATATGCTGGGCCGAAAGGTGGGATAGGATCAGAGTCGGATAGCCGACGTTCGAAACCAGGCTGCCGACCATCTTGTTGTCGAAGGGGCGGCGGAACTTGGCGAGGCCGAAGCCGACCAGAACGCAAAGCAGGATTGGCCCGACGGTATTGAACAGATGACCGATCAGCTCCTGCACGGCGCGGGCTCTTCACTCGATAGCGATCGCGGGCCGGCAAGCACGTGATCCCGCACCCGGGGTTCGGGAACACGGACCGCGCGCAAGACTTCGGGTCGCGGTTTTCAGCTTTCGCTGATGCGCGCGCGCAACTCGGCGTGGCGGCGCTTGTATTCCTGCTCGATGGCCTCGACGTGCCCGAGAACATTCTCCAAAGCCTCTTGCTTGGACTTGTCCTGGGCCTCCTCGACCCACTGGGCGAACTCCTCGCGCAACTCAAAAAGAATATCCAGCGCGCCTTTGATATTTGCGAGCTCGTGCTGCCCGTCCCTTTGGCTTCCATCGGTCATCGTCGAACACCCATCCGGTACCGTCCTCTTAAAGCAGCGATGCCCCCCTTGGTTTGATGTCCATCAGGTCGGCGGGGCGGGCGAGACGATAACAAAGACCCTGCCAAGGC
>CALJXB010000034.1 GCA_937974415.1 uncultured Kiloniellales bacterium | reverse complement strand
GCCGTGGTGGTGTGCCGGAGGCATTGCCCCTGGGGCCGGATGTCGTAGCTCTTGGGGTCGATCACGCCCTTGGTGAAGCTGGGGTGGGCGACGCCGCAGTGATAGCATTCGCTATAGTTCTCGACCGTGACCTTCCAGTTGCAGCGTTCTTCGACGCTGACCCATTCGACCGGCTCTAGGCGGTCGAGCTGCGGCAGGTACTCGCGCAATCCCGCTTTCACTTCGGGGAAGAGATCGGCCATGGTGGGGGCCTCGTCGTTGAGGTTGACGAAAAGGAAACCGCAAAAGTTTTCCACCCGCACCCGGCTGAGGCAGATGGCGTTCTTGTCGAAGCCCTCCACTTTGTCGCTGTTGCGCGCCCGCTTGAGGCGGCCGTCGAGCTCGTAGCTCCAGGCGTGGTAGGGGCAGACGATGCTGCGCAGGTTGCCTGCGTCCTGCACCAGTTCGTGGGCCCGGTGCTGGCACACGTTATAGAAGGCGCGGATCTCGCCGTCGGCGCCGCGCATCAGGAAGAGCCCCTGATCGAACAGCCGCAGGGTGAAGTAGTCGCCCGGCTTGGCGAGCTCAGAGGCGTGGCCGGCGAACTGCCAGGTGCGAAAGAAGACTCGTTCGGCCTCTCGGGCGAAGATCGCCGGATCGGTGTAGTAGTGCGGCTCGAGCGCGCGGACCATTTCGCCCATGTTCGGTGACCCCTAATCCTCGTCCGGAAGATAGACGCCGAGATCGTAGCGCCGGCGGTGGAAGCCTTCGATGTTCGCGATCACGTGGTCGTCGGCATCGGCCACCACGAAGGCCATCAAGGTCTCCAGCAGTGCTGCGGCCGCCACGGTCGAGGTGAAGAACTGGGGCGTCTCGGTCGGCACCACGAAGGTCTGCTCGGCCAGGAGCGCGATCGGCGAGGTTCGGCTGTCGCTAATTACAATCAGCCCGGCGCCCTGTTCGACGACGCAGCGCACAGCATCGACCACCTCGCTGCGATAGGGCTTGAATGTCATGGCCAGCACCACGTCGTCCGGCCCGGCCCGCGCCAGATCGTCGATCGGCAGCCTGCCGTCGCGCGGCACCGCCACCACCGTGTCCAGCGCCATGCGCGCCAGATAGGCGAAGTTGTGGGCCAGCGCATAGGAGATGCCGACCCCCAGCACATAGGTGGTGCGTGCGGCCACGATGCGGTCGGCGGCCGCCTTCATTTCCCCCGACGTGGTCTCGGAGAACAGTTGGCTGCAGTTCTCTAAGGTCATGTTGGCCATCTGGCCGAAGAGGCGGGCGTGGCGGCCGCCGCGGGCGATGCCCTGCAGCCAGCGCGCCCGGTCGGGAAAGGCCTCGCGGCCCGTGCGCAGCGCCTCGCGGAACGGCCGGCGCAGATCCTCATAGCCCTCGAAGCCGGCGGCCCGCGCCATGCGCACCAGGGAATTCGCCGTGACCTCCGCCGCCTCGGCCACCTCCCGGATCGAGCTCACGCCTACCTCTTTAGGATTGTCCAGCACGTAGCGCGCCGCCTTGCGCAGCTGCGGGCTCATCTCCGGCAAGGCTTCGAGCAAGCGGCTCAACACCGCCTGATCGAGGCTTGCGGAGACATTTTCTGGTACGTTCGTTACATTCATGGTTGACTATGGTACATTCTTACCCTCACAATTGCATCAGAAAAAACGCCCGGGCTTGAAAATTTTCCCGGGCGGGCGGATGCGGTCGAGAGGAGCCGACATGAGCCAAGAGGCGCGGGTCGTTGTCATCGGCGGCGGGATCATGGGGGTCAGCCTGCTCTATCACCTGGCCGAGGAGGGCTGGAGCGACTGCCTGCTGGTCGAGAAGGCCGAACTCACGTCGGGCTCGACCTGGCACGCCGCCGGCCAGATGACCCATTCGGTCTCCAACTACGGTCTCGCCAAGATCGCCGGCTATGGCATCGACCTCTATCCGCGCCTGGAGGCGGAGACCGAGCAGTCGGTCTCGTGGCACGGCTGCGGCAGCCTCCGGCTCGCCTACACCGACGACGAGCTCGACTGGCTCAACTATACCCTCAGCGTCGGTCGTGGCCTGGGCTTCGAAATGGCGGTGATCGGGCCTGAGGAGATCCGAAGGCTCCACCCCTTCTATAATCTGGACGGGGTCAAGGCCGCGCTCCACACCCCCAACGACGGACACGTGGATCCCGCGGGCGCCACCTTCGCTCTGGCCAAGGCGGCCCGCTCGCGGGGGGCGCGTATCCTCCGTCACACCCGGGCGACCGGGATCCGGGCGCTGCCGGGCGGCGACTGGCAGGTCGAGACCGAGGCCGGGCCGATCCGCTGCGAGACGGTGGTCAACGCCGGCGGCACCTACGCCCGCCAGATCGGCGAGTGGGTCGGCCTCGACCTGCCGATCGTCAACATGACCCACCACTACCTGGTGACCGACACAGTGCCCGAGTTCCTAGAGCTCGACCGCGAGCTGCCGGTGGTGCGCGACGACCGTCAGGTCAGCGGTTACGTCCGCATGGAGCAGAAGTCGGGGCTGATCGGCATCTACGAGAAGGCCAACCCCAATCACGTGTGGGACGAGGGCACGCCCTGGGAGGCCGAGCACGAGCTCTTCGAGCCCGACTACGACCGCATCCTGCCGTGGCTGGAGAATGCCTTGGAGCGCATGCCGGTCTTGGCCGAGCTCGGCATCAAGCGCGCGGTGCACGGCGCCATCACCCATCCGCCGGACGGCAACATGTTGCTCGGCCCGGCGCCGGGCCTCGAGAACTTCTGGTGCTGCTGCGGCTCCCAGATCGGCATCGCCTGGGGGCCGGGGGCGGGCAAGTACCTGGCCCAGTGGATGGTGCACGGCAGCGCCGAGATCAACATGCGGGACTTCGACCCGCGGCGCTACGGCGCCTTC
>CALJXB010000033.1 GCA_937974415.1 uncultured Kiloniellales bacterium | reverse complement strand
CATCTCCTCCTTCACGGCCATGATCGACGAAGCCTACGCGCTCGCCGACCGCTACCGGGCCGGCGGCATTCCTGTGGTGCTCGGCGGACTGCATGTCTCGCTGATGCCCGACGAAGCCGCCCAGCACGCCGACAGCATCGTGCTCAACGGCGCCGAGGGCGCCTGGCCGCGCCTGGTGGAAGACTTCCGCCGGGGTGAGCTCCAACCCCGCTACATCGGCCTCAAGACCGGCGTTTTCGAAGCCCCGCACTACGCCAGTCCCCGCTTCGACCTGCTGCAGGGACGCCCCTACAACCGCATCACCGTGCAAACCTCCCGCGGCTGCCCCCACGACTGCGAGTTCTGCGCCGCCAGCCTGCGGATCACCTCGCGTTTCCAACAGAAGCCGGTCGAGCTGGCGATTGCCGAGATCGAGCGGGCCAAGGCGGTCACCGAGACCGCCTTCTTCGAGCTGGCCGACGACAACACCTTCGTCAACGCCAAGTGGGGCAAAAAATTCCTCAGGGCCTTGGCTCCCCTCGAGGTGCATTGGTTCACCGAGACCGATATCTCCATCGCCGACGACGAGGAACTGCTCGACCTCTTGGCGGAAAGCGGCTGCCGCCAAGTCCTGATCGGCCTGGAGAGCCCCACGGCGGCAGGGTTGGACCGCATCGACCGGCGCAACTGGAAACAGCGGCACTTCGCGCGCTACCACGAGGCCATCGAGCGGATCCAATCCCGCGGCGTGACCGTGAACGGCTGCTTCATCGTCGGCCTCGACAGCCACACGCCGGAGGTCTTCGAGCAGGTGAGGGACTTCGTCGCCCAATCCCGGCTGCTGGAGGTTCAGATTACCGTCCCGACGCCCTTCCCAGGCACGCCCCTCTATCGCCGCCTGAAGGCCCAGGAGCGCCTCCTCCAGGACCGCTTCTGGGACCGCTGCACCCTGTTCGACGTGAACTTCCGGCCGAACCACATGACGGTCGAGGAGCTGGAATGCGGCCTCAGGTGGCTGTTCGCCGAGGTCTACAACGAGTCCGAGCTGAAACGCCGCCAGCGCCACTACATGGACATCGTCAAGCGGCGCCGGGAGGACCGGCGCCAAGATCAGCGACAAGCGGCCGAGCCGGCCGTCGCACATGCCTAGGAAAAGAACTCTTTAGCGGGTCGGGACCGGCTCGTCGGTGGAATAGTCGTAGAAGCCGCGGCCCGACTTGCGGCCGACCCAGCCGGCCTCGACATATTTGACCAGCAGCGGGCAGGGCCGGTACTTGGAGTCCGCCAAGCCTTCATAAAGCACGTGCATGATGGCCAGGCAGGTGTCCAGGCCGATGAAATCGGCCAGCTGCAACGGCCCCATGGGGTGGTTGGCGCCCAAGCGGAGCGCCGTGTCGATGGACTTCACCGAGCCGACGCCCTCGTAGAGGGTGTAGATGGCCTCGTTGATCATCGGCATGAGGATCCGATTGACCATGAAGGCCGGGAAATCTTCGGCCGAGGCGGGCGTCTTGCCGAGCGCTTCGACCAGCTCCCTGATCGCCTTGAAGGTGTCCTCGTCGGTCGCGATACCGCGGATCAGCTCGACCAGCTGCATGACCGGGACCGGATTCATGAAATGCATGCCCATGAAACGGCCTGGACGGTCGGTCACCGAAGCCAGGCGGGTGATCGAGATCGACGATGTGTTGCTGCAGATGACGGTATCGGGCCGGATCAGCGGGCAGAGCTGCTTCAGGACCTCGCGCTTGACCTCCTCGTTCTCGACGACGCTTTCAATTATCAGGTCGCAGTCGCCGAACAGCTCCAATCCGGTGCCCATGGTGATGCGGGAAAGCGCGGCCGCCTTGTCGTCGCCGGTGATCTTGCCGTGACTGATCTGGCGCTCGAGACCGGCGGAGATGCTTTCGCGCGCCTGCTCCAACCGCTCGTCGGAAATGTCCGACAGACGCACGTCGTAACCGGCGACCGCGAAGACCTGAGCGATGCCGTTGCCCATCTGGCCGGCGCCGATGATGCCGACGCATTTGATCTCGGGAATTTCGCCGTTCGCCTCGGACATGGGACCGATCCTAGCTGTTGGGTGGCGCGGGATGCCGGCCGCCGGCACCCGCGCCGCCTAGGCTATAGCGCCGCCTCCAGTTCTGGAAGGGCCTGGAACAGATCAGCGACCAGGCCGTAGTCGGCGACCTGGAAGATCGGCGCTTCTTCGTCCTTGTTGATGGCCACGATGACCTTGGAGTCCTTCATCCCGGCCAAGTGCTGGATAGCGCCAGAGATGCCGACCGCGACGTAGAGGTCCGGGGCCACCACCTTGCCGGTCTGACCGACCTGGTAGTCGTTCGGCACGAAGCCGGCGTCCACCGCGGCACGGCTCGCGCCCACCGCGGCGCCCAGCTTGTCGGCGATCCGCTCCAGCATGGCGAAATTGTCGCCCGCCTGCATGCCGCGGCCACCCGAGATCACGATCTTGGCGCTGGTCAACTCCGGGCGCTCGCTCTCGGTCAAGGCCGCGCCGAGGAAGCTGGACAGCCCCTGCTCGCCGGTGGCGCCGACCTCCTCGACCGCCGCCGAGCCGCCCTGATCGGCGGGCGCCTCGAAGGCCGTGCCGCGCACGGTGATAAGTTTCACCGCATCGCTCGACTGCACGGTGGCGAGCGCGTTGCCGGCGTAGATTGGCCGCACGAAGGTATCGGCGGACTCGATGCCGGAAATGTCGGAGACCTGCTGCACGTCCAGCAAGGCCGCCGCGCGCGGCATGACGTTCTTGCCGGATGTGGTGGCAGCCGCCAGCACGTGGCTGTAATTAGGCGCTAGTTCGACGATCAGCGGCGCCATGTTCTCGGCGACCCGGTGCTCGTATTCGGCGCTGTCCGAAACCAGCACCTTGGCGACGCAGGGAATCTGCTTGGCCGCCTCGGCCACCGCGCCGCAGCCGGAGCCGGCGACCAGCAGATGGATCTCGCCGCCGCCGTGGCCGGCCAGCTGCTCGGCCGCGCCGAGGGTGTTGAGGGTCGCCGGCTTGAGCTCGGCATTGTCGTGTTCGGCTATCACAAGGATGCTCATGTCTCGATCCCCGCGTCCTTAGATGACTTTGGCTTCGTTTTTCAGCTTGTCGACCAGTTCGCCGACATCGCCAACCTTGACGCCGGCCTTGCGCGATGGCGGTTCGGTAACCTTGAGCAGCGTCAGGCGCGGGCTCACGTCGACCCCCAGGTCGTTGGGCGACAGCACGTCGAGCGGCTTCTTCTTGGCCTTCATGATGTTGGGCAGCGACGCGTATCGCGGCTCGTTGAGGCGCAGGTCGACGGTGACGATGGCCGGCAAGGTCGTCTTCACCGTTTCCAGGCCGCCGTCCACCTCGCGCACAGCCTCCATGGCGCCGTCTGCCAGGTTGATCTTGGAGACGAAGGTCGCCTGCGGCCAGCCCAGCAAGCCGGCCAGCATCTGGCCGGTCTGGTTGTTGTCGCCGTCGACGGCCTGCTTGCCCATGATGACCAGGCCCGGCTCCTCGCGCTCGACGATGGCTTTGAGGATCTTGGCGATGGCGAGCGGCTCCAGGCTGGCCTCGCCCTCGACCAGGATACCCCGGTCGGCGCCCATGGCGAGCCCGGTGCGAAGCGTCTCCTGGCTGGTCGTCGGACCCGCCGAGACGACGATAACTTCCTCGGCCGTGCCGGCTTCCTTCAGGCGAATCGCGGCTTCGACCGCGATCTCGCAGAAGGGATTCATCGCCATTTTGACGTTGTTCAGCTCGACGCCCGAGTGATCGCCTTTCACCCGGACTTTCACATTCGCGTCGATGACACGCTTGACTGGTACCAAGACTTTCATCGCGAAGCCCTAGCGCTCAAGAGTTGAGATGATCGTGGATAGCTTCCCCGGCGTCGGAACCCGCTGCTCAGCGCTTTGTTGCAGGAGCACGACGCGGGCGCACAATAGGGATCGGAAAACGCCCTGTCAACAATCGCGAATCGGCCCGGGACTACCGCCAGTCGACCCGCAAGAAACCGTTTTAGAACAAACCGCTAAATGTTTTGGCCGGGCTGCCAGAGCACGTCTTGTGCACCGCCGTCATTGAGCGCCCGGGCGAGCACGAAAAGCAGGTCCGAAAGGCGGTTGATATAGCGGATCGCCTCCGGGTTCACGGCTTCGGTTTCAGCCAGCGCCGTCATCTCCCGCTCGGCCCGGCGGGCCACCGTCCGGGCGAGGTGGAGATAGGCGGCGCCCGCCGTGCCGCCGGGCAACACGAAGGACCTGAGCGGCGCCAGATCGGCGTTCAAGTGGTCGATCTCGCCCTCAAGGCGAGCCACCTGGCCGGCCGTTACCCGCAGCGGCGGGTGCTCCGAGGGCTGGTCGCTTTCCGGCCGGCAAAGATCGGCGCCCAAGTCGAAGAGGTCGTTCTGCACCCGGCCGAGAATGGCATCGGCCTCGCCCTCATCGCCCCCGAGGTGAAGGCGCGCCAGGCCGATGGTGGCGTTGGCCTCGTCCACCGTGCCGTAAGCCGCGACCCGCGGATCGTGTTTGGCGACCCGCGCGCCATCGCCCAGGGAGGTCTCGCCCTTGTCGCCGCCTTTGGTGTAGATGCGTGTCAGCCGAACCATCGGCACCTCCCCGCCTCGCCCCTGTTGTCGCCCCTATTTTCCCGCCACCAGCATGATGAGGCCAAGCAAAACCACGGCCGTGAATTGCAGGATCACGCGCCAGCGCATCAGGACATTGCCATACTTCTTGTTGGTCGCACCGCCCCGGGCCATGACGAACAGCCCGGCGAACAGCGCGCCCAAGGTCGCCACCAGGGCGACGATGAGAAGCACGACCAGAAAGCCGTTCATGGGCCCTGGTATAACCCGCGTCCGGTAGGCGGCAAAGCGGCTTGTCGTGGGCGCCAACCGTCGGGCGGCGGCGCGACCGCCTTGCGGCAGATTCGTCATCTCCCTAGAGTTTGGTCCAGAACAGCAGAAGGAGGGATGACGCCATGACCGGGTCCCGCCAATACAGCGACGCCGTGCTTGCCAGCATGCAGGCGCTTTACGGCAGGGGGTTTCTCTCGCCGGGCGGCGCCGCGGAGGTCTTCGACATCGTCGAGGGCCTCTCGATCGAGGGCCGGGAGGTGCTCGACCTGGGCTGCGGGATCGGCGGCGCGTCAGCGGTTCTGGCGGGCGAACTAGGCGCCGCCCGGGTGCTCGGGATCGACGTCGAGCCGGACTCCGTGCATCAGGCCGCCAGCCTCATAGAAGACGCCGGGCTGGCCGAGCGGGTGTCGCTCGAGCTGGTGGCGCCGGGTCCCCTGCCGCTGCCCGATCGGGCCTTCGACGCGATCTTCACCAAGGACGTTTTCTGCCATGTGCCCGACAAGCCCGCCTTGCTGGCCGAGGCCTATCGGGTCTTGCGCCCCGGCGGCGTGTTTGCCTGCGGCGACTGGGTCGAAGGCGACGACAGCCCCGAGACCCGGGACAGCCGGCCGGCCTACGAGGACTGGGCCGCCCGGCTCGCCGCGAGCGGCCTGATCTTTCACTTCGATCCCCTGTCGGTCTACCAGGCGGGCCTGACGGCCGCCGGCTTCGAGACGGTCCGGGTGCGCGACCATTCGGCCTGGTCGGAACAAGACGGCCGCCGGCAACTCGCCCAGTCGGAAAGCGAGGCGCCGGAACTCCGCCGGTCGCTGGGCGAAGAGGGCTATCGCAACAGGGTCGCCCTCACCCGCTCCCGGGTCGTGGCGCTGGCCGGCGGCAGCCTACGCCACGTCCATATCCAGGCCTTTAGACCCGGAGGCGACGGGGCCGAGTGACCGAAGGGTTCGAGGCCAGCCGATCTAGGATGCGGCAAGGGCGCGGGATTGGCCCTTGGCCTCGACGCCGGAGATCCCGATCTCCTGCATCAGCGCACGCAGTTCCTGGCGGGCGGCCAGATGCGACATGGAGAGAGTCACGCCGGCGCGCTGTTCGCGCAGATCGAGCAGGGTGAGACCCTTGGAGAAAAGCTCTCGGTAGATGACCCGTTCGCTCAGGCCCGGGCCGTTGCGAAAATCGAGGTACTCGGCCAGCGCCGCCAAGGCATCGGCCATGCGGGTCTTGTTGCGCGCCTCCAGGTTGGTCAGGCGGTTGCGCAAGACGATCCAGTCGAATCCTTCGCCGGTCCGCGCAATCTTCTGTTTTCGCGCGTTGGCGACCATCTTCGCATAGTGGCCCCGGCGCAGGATCTGCCGGTCTGCAGGGTCCCAAACGGCGAGGGTATCCAGGTCGACGAAACTGTCGTTGATCGGCGTAACCAGAATGCTGGCCCAAGAATGGGCCATGCGGGAAATTGCCAAGTCGCTGCCCGGCGTATCGACCACGACGTAATCGCAGACACTGGCCAGCTTGTGGAGGTCCTCTTCCAAGAGGCCGGTGCCCTGGCCCGGATTGGACGAGCCAGCCTGAACGGGAAGCGGCAGGTTCAGATCCAATTGCCGGTTCACCAATTGCCGGTTTTCGATATAGCGGCCGAGCGACGATTGGGGCGTATCCAAGTCGATACATCCGACCTTGTGGCCGTCATAGAGCAGCGAAACGATGAGATGCATGGCGGTGGTGGATTTGCCGGTGCCGCCCTTCTCGCTGCCGACGACGATGATGCGCCCGCTCGGCGCGCCGCCGCCCTCGCGCGGTATCGGCGCTTGCGACGGGTTTTCCGGCGAGGCTGAGCCCGTCTCGTCCGATGCCTCCTCGCACATGGCGGCCGAGACCTGGGCGATAAGCTCGGAGACCTCCATTCGGTTGCGCGGCGCGGCACCCGGACCGCCCTCCTGGATTTGTGGGACTTGGCCGGTCTCCGCCGGGCGGCCGCCGGCCGCGGCTGCGGCGCCCTCCGGCCCCCGGCGCGCAGACGCCTCGCCCCGCTGGAGCACGACGGTCTTGCTGTTGATCGCGCCGATGATGAAGTCGATGGTCTTGCCGTCGCTGCTGAACGGCAACATGACGGCGCGGTAAAGCACCTTGTTGCCTTCGGCGTTGATGAACTCATCGGCGATCATGCAGGGCTTGCCCTCGGTGACCACCTCGTCGCGGCGTGCGACGGCGCGCGCCAGACAGCTCTGGGGCAAGAGGCGGCTGACGCCCTGATTGGTGATGTCCCCACCGCAATCGCGAAATAGCTGCCGCCCCATGAAGCGGAATTTGGGGTCTTCCGCATCGCTCGAGAGATCGAGATTGAAGGTGTAGGGCACGAACTCGCTCACGTGGTCG
>CALJXB010000032.1 GCA_937974415.1 uncultured Kiloniellales bacterium | reverse complement strand
CCGCCGCCGTCAGCCGGTGCCATGGACATGACCCGAGACACCTCCGCGTCCGTGAAGTCCGACCCGAACATGCGCAAGCCGCAATTGCCCATCATCCCTTACTCCCCTGATAACCTGACGGAAAACACCCTACAACGGCGGCGACGCCCGCGCGGGCCATGAGGCTCGTGGGGGCGCCGCCTTACAGTGCCATTGGACCCGTCGCGTCAAACGCCGAGACGCGAGAGGGTCTCGTTGGTCGGAACGCCGTCCGGGGTCCAGCCCCGCACCTCGTAGTATTCCGGCAGCATCTTGTCGAGCTGATTGGTGAGACCCTTGGCCGGCCCGGCCTTGGCCGCGTCCTTCAACAGCCGCGCCGGCAGGTTGTCGTCCTTGCCGGTGAAGCCGGCCGCCAGATTGAACTGGCGCTCCAGGTTCCACACCCGCTCGCCGACCTCGAGCAGCCGCTCGGCGGACCACTCGCCGTCGCAAGCCGCGTCGATCTGCGGCGCCACGTCCTCCAAGGTCCAGGCAAACGACGTGAAGATGCAGAGACCGGAGGAATCGAAGGCCGCGGTCGCGTCCTGGAAGGCCTTCACCAGGCCTGCCTTGCCGTCCGCCACCAGGGGATCGGTCTTCTCCGGAATGCCCAGGATCTCCGAGGCCACGGTATAGCTGCGCAGATGGCAGGCGCCGCGGTTCGAGGTGGCATAGGTCAGGCCCATGCCCTGGATGCCCCGCGAATCGTAAGCCGGGAACTCCTGGCCCTTGACCGACATGGAGAGCTCCGGATGGCCGTACTTCTCGCATAGAAGCTTGGAGCCGAGGCCGATTTCCGCACCGAATCCCTCGCCACGCCCGGTCAGCTCGGTCACCTCGGCCAGAGCCTCGGCGCTGCCGAACTTCAGCTCGATGCCGCCGGTCTGCTCCTTGGTGATGACCCCCGTCTCGTAGAGCTCCATGGCGGCACCAACCGTGGCACCGAAGGAGATCGGGTCAAAGCCCTGCTCGTTGCAGATGAAGTTGGCGAAGGTGAGGGTGTCGAGATCGCCCACGCCAGTGGCGGCGCCGAGCGCCCAGGCCGCCTCGTATTCCAGGCCGCCCTTCGCGCCCTGATATTCCGGGCGGTCCTTCACCGTGAAATGGGTGCGCTCGATCTGCGAGACCCGGCCGCAGCCGATGGTGCAAGCAAAGCACGCGGCATTGGTGATCAGATTGGCCTTGCCGTCGCTCTGACGCTTCTCGACCATCTTCTCGGCCGAGATGTCGCCGGCCCCTTCGAACTGAACGTCGAGATGATTGCGGGTCGGCAGGGCGCCGACCTCGTTGATGACGTTCATCAGCACCTGGGTGCCATAGGCCGGCAGCCCCTGGCCGGTGACCGCGTTTTCGGCCAGCACGGCCTTGCCGGCGTCCGTCGCCGCCCTAAACGCCGCGAAGTCCTTCACCCGGACGCCTTGGGTGCCGCGGATCGCCACCGCCTTGAGGTTCTTGGACCCCATGACAGTGCCGACGCCCGAACGGCCCGCCGCCCGGTCCATGTCGTTGACGACACAGGCGAACTTGACGCCCCTCTCGCCAGACAAGCCGATCGACGCGACGCGGATGTGGGGGTCGTTGTGCTTCTTCTTGATGCCTTCCTCGGTGTCCCACACCGAGGTGCCCCAGAACTCGCTCGCGTCGAGCAGCCGGGCGTTGTCGTTCTCGACCAGCAGATAGACCGGATTGGCCGACTTGCCCTCGAAGATGATCATGTCCCAGCCGGCGTTCTTCATCTCGTTGCCGAAGAAGCCGCCGGAATTGGAGCAGGCGATCGCGCCGGTCAGCGCACCCTTGGTCACCACCGAATATCGCCCGGCGGTCGACGCGCAGGTGCCGGTCAGCGGCCCCGTCGTCATGATCATCTTGTTGTCGGGTGACAGCGGGTCGACCTTGGGGTCGCACTCCTCCACGTAGTATTTCGTGGCGAGCCCGCGCTGGCCCAAGTAGTTCTGGGCCCACTCCATGTTGAGAGGCTCAGAGGCGCAAGTGCCCGTGCCGAGGTCGACCCTCAGGATCTTTCCTGTCCATGCCATGGTTCTGCCTCCCTTACTCGGCCGCGCCGGCGCCGGCGTCCGTCCGCTGGGCCCAGGCCCGCATCCGTTCCAGGCCGGTCCAATTGGCGTCGATGTAGGTGATGGCGTCGGTCGGGCAGGCCGTCGCGCATTCCGGTTCGCCCTCGCAGAGGTCGCACTTGATGACCTTGCCGGTGTCCTGGTTGTAGTTGATGGTGCCGAAGGGGCACGCGATGGTGCAGACCTTGCAGCCGACGCAGAGTGCATCGGACACCACCTTGGCGCCGGTCTCGGGGTCGAGGCTGATCGCATCGACCGGACAGGCCTTGAGGCACCAGGCCTCCGCACACTGGGTGCAGGTATAGGGTACGAACCGGCCTTCGTCCTCGAACTTGAAGACGCGAATGCGCGACTTAGACGGGTTGAACGCCCCTTCGTTGTCGAGCGAACAGGCGAGTTCGCACTGCAAGCAACCCGTGCATTTTTCTGGTTCAATTGATAGTGATCGTTGCATAAACCGCCTCCAGAGATCGCCCCGCGGGTCATTACGAGGCCGCCCTGCCGGCACTGCCGGAAAAGCGGCCCATTGCTGTCTTGTTTCGCGCCGCCGTCTCGCCCGGGAAAATCTACGGAAACCCTTCGGCCGCGGCAGCTTCGACCCTGAGGCACCTTATACCAAGATTTCTTGAAATGCGAGGGCTCTGGCCACTCTCCGGCGCGACCGCCGAGCGCTTTGATCTGCATCAATGAACCGCCGGTCAAGCCCCGCCAAGCTAAGCGGATATCGATCAACCAACTGAAACATTAAGGGTAATTCGTGCTGGTCCACTACAATGCTCGGCCGCTGTCCCGGGAGCGCATTCCGGAGGCCTTCCCGGTGGTGGCAATTCTGGACGATCGGATCACCGCCCAACAGTGGTCGAGCTATGCCGGTGCCGTGGTTGCCGCGAACGGGCAAGGCGGCCACGGGATCATGACCCTTCAGGATCCTCAAAGTCACATCATCGGGCTCTCCGTCTATCACATACGCCCCGATCTGCACCGCGGCCACGTGCTCGTGATCGAGAATTTCGCGGTGGCCTCCTTGATCGGTGCCCAGCAGGCCGCTGGGGCACTGCTCGCAGCGATGGAGCAGCTGGCGCGCGATCAGGGTTGTGCTTGCCTCGCCATCAGCCTATTGAACCGTACGGAGCGAAGATCGCCAAACCACCGCCGCAACCAAACCGGCCAGCTTTTCAAGGGCGCCGGGTTTCGGCTGGACATGGCGCGGCTGTCCAAGTGCTTCGACGCGACGACGGCACCGCATCTCGAATCGGCCGGGTCCGGCGAACCGCCCGAGGGCACCCAAGCGAGGCCATAGCGCGGACCGACTGCGAGGAGATCGGTATGACGAACATTATCGAGCAGATTCGCGACGAACACCGGAACATGGCCAAGCTCCTGGACGCGCTCGAAAGGCAGATCGCCGTCTTCAGCGAGGGTGGCCAACCCGACTACGAAGTCATCCTTGGCGCGCTCGACTACTTCCTCGACTACCCCGACCGCTGCCACCATCCGAAAGAGGACTTGCTCGCCCGGAAGATCATCGAGGGAACGGACACGGCCGGCCCCTTGCAGAAGCTGGAGGCACAGCACGAGGAGTTGGGCATCCTGACCCGCCGCTTCGCCGAGCTCGTCCGCCGCGTGCTGGACGAGGCCGAGCTGTCGCGCAGCGACCTGACGCGGGCGGCCACGGAGTTCATCGCCACCCAACGCCATCACATGGAGATGGAGGAGGAACACTTCCTGCCCCTAGCGGAGACTGCGCTGGGGCCGGAAGAGCTGGCAGAGCTGGCCTCGGAGCTCACCGCCGAGGCCGATCCCTTGATGGACCCGGACGCCGAGGCGCGCTATTCGAACCTGCGCGACACCATCCTGTCGTGGGAGGCGGAGGCTCACGGATAATGCCGAGCCGGGCCCGATACTTCCTGCCACGCCTCATTTAGCGGCATTTGACGGCGGGTCCGACCGACCCGACGGGCGCTCAGGTTGCGTAGTCGGGGCAGATGCGCGCGAGCTTACGAAGCAGGGCGGCCCATTCGGTGGAGCCGTCGTAGGCGTAGTGGCCCGACGCCGCCATCTGATCCTGCAGCATGGCAACGCGCTGGGGGTCGATCGGCCGCAGCCGCTCGCCCAGGCCGGCGGCGGTCGCCGCGGCCTTGACCTGCACCGAGCAAGCTTCACGGAGATAGTAGGCGCGGAAGAAGGCCTCCGACGCCCGCCGGCCGAGGGTGTAATAGCCGTGATTGCGCGCGACGATGATGTCGTGGTCCGCAACCGTGCGGCAGAACTGGTCCGCGTAGTCGTCGTCCTCGGCGAAGTCGTAGTCGAGGTAGCCGATCAGGTGGCCGAGATAGACCGCGGCCTGGCTCACCGCCTGCAGCCGGCCTTCGGTAGCCGAGACCGCCTGCACCTCCTCGTCGTGGGCGTGGATGAAGACGTTACAGTCCGGCCGTGTGCCGAAGATCCACATGCCGAGATTGACCGCGCCGTGGGTGACCCATCGCTCGCCGTTCGCCGCGGCGATGTCCCAGTCGGCATCGCCGTCCCAGATGCCGGGCCCCTCGAGCACGGTGCCGTCGAGGTCGACCTTCACCAGGTCCGAGGCGCGGATCTCCTCGAACATGCGGCCCCGGGGGCACATGAGGAAGCGCTCGGGCTCCCCCGGGATGCGCGCGCAGATCGTCTGGTTGACGATGTCGCTCATGGCGTAGTGGTCCGCCAGGCGGTAGAGCGCGGCCAGCTCGACCCGGGCCGCCCACTCCTCTTCGGACATACCCCCCGGGATTTCAGCGACAGGTTTGACGGAAATGATCGGGCTCCCGCTAAATGGCAATCGACACCAGGGTCACGCTAGAGCAATTCGCGGCCGATTTGAAGCGGCGGCGAGCGATGCAGGGACGCGCATTCTTGACTCGCCCGGCGGCGCCAAGCTACGCGATGATCGACCCAACGGAAGTCGTGGATAGAGGAGGCGCGCCATGATCCCCGAAATGAAGCAGCGCACCGCGGAGCTGCAGCGCCGGCTGGGGGACGCGGGCGTCGAGCTTGCGGTCCTCACCGACGAGGATTCGATCGCCTACTACGCCGGCTTCTGGGGCTATCTTGGCGTCGAGTTCGGCCGGCCGACCTTCCTATTGGTCCCGCGCGACGGTGCGCCGACGGTGATCACGCCGCTCATGGAGTCCGAGATGGTCGGCGACATGACCTGGGTCGAGGATATCCGGCCCTGGGAGGATGCGGGCGCGAACCGCTGGGACGCCGTGCTCGGCTGGGCCCTGGACGAGCATGGGCCCGCCGCCGCCCTCGGCTGGGAGCGGCTCAAGGTGTCGGCCCTGGTCCTCGATTTCCTGGAGGAGCATGTCGGCCGGGCGCGCTTTACCGACGTCGCGGGCCTCATCGGCGACATGCGGGTCATCAAATCGCCCGCGGAAATCGAGATCATGCGCCAGGCCGGCCAGGTCGCCGTCGCCATGGTCGAGGCCGGCAAGGCCGCCCTCGGCGAAGGCGTGCCGGAATACGAGGTGGCGCTGGCCGTGCTCGCCGGCGGCACTCGCAAGGCCGCCGAGTTCCTGAGCGATAAGGGCTGGGAGCACTTCATTTCCCCGACCGTGCACAACCTGCAGGTCCTGCAGTCCGGCCGGGATACCTCGAAAGTGCACCGCCGCTCCAACGTGCGGCGCCTGGAGCGCGGCGACCCGGTCTACATGTGCTTCTGCGGCATGGTGAACTTCAAGCAGTACAAGCTCGGCTTCGACCGGGAGTTCTTCATCGGCGCCGCGCGCGACGAGGACGCGCGGGTCTACGAGGCGACCGTGGCGGCCCAGGAGGCGGCCCTCTCGGCCATTCGCCCCGGCGTCACGGCCGAGGCGGTCCACGAGGCCGCGAACGAGGTCTACCTCTCGGCCGGCTTCGCGCCGGGCTACCGCACCGGGCGCGCCATCGGCTGTTCGTTCCTGGAGCAGCCGGAGCTCAAGGAGGGCGACAAGACTCCCTTACGCGCCGGCATGACCTTCGCCGTCGACGGCGGCATCACCATCCCGCGGACCTTCGGCGGCCGGATCGGCGATACCATCGTGGTGACCGACGACGGCTACGAGTGCTTCACGCCCTATCCGAAAGACCTCTGCGTGGTCTAGGGGCGGCGAAGACCTAAGCGTCCTGTTCCATCTCCGCCAGCAGGGTGGCGTTGCCGCCCGAGGCGGTGGTGTCCACCGATATGACCCGTTCCGTGACGAAGCGCTCGGCATCGTCCAGGGTCTCGATCAAGGGCAGGCGCGGGCCGGGGCGCTCGGCGAGCAGAACGCGGAGACGCGCGACCACCTCGTCGCCGCCGCTGCACGCCACCGCCGAAATCTCCGGCAAGCGGGCCAAGTCCTCGGCGCTCCCCCTGGCCGCAAAGACGATGCCGCGCGGGAGGCCGGCCCGCTTGCAGGCCTCGAAGATGCGCGAGACCGCCGCCCGGTCGCTCTCCTCGGCCAGCAATGCCGCGTTGCCGAGGGCCATGGCGAGCGCGGCCTGAACCGCCAGGGCGGGGCCGGCATCCGGGCCGCCGCCCTCGTCGCTGCCGCCGAGGCAGAGCACGAT
>CALJXB010000031.1 GCA_937974415.1 uncultured Kiloniellales bacterium | reverse complement strand
CTTATTGGCCGCGCCGCATGCCTGCTCACTTGTACCGCGCCCATGCGTCGGCATCCAGTGCCCTCGGGATTGCGCGCCGGATCCTGGAACCCAGTTGTCCTTCGCCCTGTGCGGCCCTGGGCCGACGCACTAGAATGGTCGCCGACAAAGGAGACACCGCCATGGCCGAGCCATCCGAGCGCCGCACCGACGGCGGCGGCATGTGCGGCGCCATCCGTTACGAGGCCGTGGGCGAGCCCATGGTCGTCGCCCACTGCCACTGCGACTCCTGCCGGCGCCACACCGGCGCGCCGCTGGTCACCCTGGTCTCGTTCGAGGCGAGCCAAGTCCGCTTCACCGAGGGCAGCCGCAAGATCTACGCCTCCTCGCCCGGCGTCGGGCGGGCCTTCTGCGGCGACTGCGGGACCACCCTCACCTGGGAGAGCGAGCAGCGCGGCCAGTCCCTCATCGAGTTCCACATCGGCACCCTCGACGAGCCCGACGCTCTGCCCCCCTCTCTCCAGGTGTTCCACGGCGAGCGGCTCGCCTGGTTCGACACGGCCGACTGTCTGCCCCGCTACCGCGAGGGCCGTCACGGCACGGACCCCTACCGGCATACGCCAGCCGAACTTGCGGGCCTCGGCTGAGCCATGACGGCGGGAGGTGAGCGGACCATACACGTGGTCGGCGGCGGCCTCGCCGGCAGCGAGGCGGCCTGGCAGATCGCCCGGGCCGGCCTGCCGGTGGTGCTGCACGAAATGCGGCCGCAAAGGGCGACCGACGCCCACCAGAGCGACGGCCTGGCCGAGTTGGTCTGCTCCAACTCCTTCCGCTCCGACGACGCCGAGAAAAACGCCGTCGGCCTGCTGCACGAGGAGATGCGGCGCCTCGGCTCCCTCATCCTGTGGGCCGGCGACCGCCACGCCGTGCCGGCCGGCAGCGCGCTGGCCGTCGACCGGGACGGTTTCTCCGCGGCCGTGACCGAGCGCCTCGCGGCCGAGCCCCTGGTCGAGATCCGCCGCGAGGAGGTCGCCGGCCTGCCGCCCGCGGACTGGGAGAGCGCGATCCTGGCGACCGGCCCCCTCACCTCGCCGGCCTTGAGCGCGGCCATCCTCGCGGCCACCGGCGAGAGCCAGCTCGCCTTCTTCGACGCCATCGCCCCGATCGTCCACAAGGAGAGCGTCGACTTCGAGATCGCCTGGTTCCAATCTCGCTACGACAAAGGCGACGGCGCGGACTACATCAACTGCCCGCTCGACCGGGCGCAATACGAGGCCTTCATCGCCGCCCTCCTCGCCGCCGAGAATACCGAGTTCAAGGACTGGGAAAGGGACACGCCCTATTTCGAGGGCTGCCTGCCCATCGAGGTCATGGCCGAGCGCGGCCCGGAGACCCTGCTGTTCGGCCCCATGAAGCCGGTCGGCCTCGCCGACCCGCGCGGCGGCGCGGCGCCCCACGCGGTGGTCCAGCTGCGCCAGGACAACGCGCTCGGCACCCTCTACAACATGGTCGGTTTCCAGACCAAGCTGAAGTACGGCGCGCAGACGGAGGTGTTCCGCACGATCCCTGGCCTGGAGCGGGCCGAGTTCGCGCGCCTGGGCGGCATCCACCGCAACACCTTCATCAACGCGCCCAAGCTGCTCGACGGCGAGCTGCGCCTCAAGGCCGCGCCGCGCCTGCGCTTCGCCGGCCAGATCACCGGCGTCGAGGGCTACATCGAAAGCGCCGCCATCGGCCTGCTCGCGGGGCGCTTCGCCGCCGCCGAGCGTTGCGGCAAGACGCTCGCCCCGCCGCCCGACACCACGGCCCACGGCGCCTTGCTCGCCCACATCACCGGCGGCGCCTCGGCCGAGACCTTCCAGCCCATGAACGTGAACTTCGGCCTGTTTCCGCCCATCGGCCCGGGGCCGGACGGCAAGCGCCTCAAGAAGCGCGAGCGCAAGCCGGCCATGTCGGCCCGGGCGCTTGCCGATCTTGCAACCTGGGTCGAGGCTTCGCAGCGCGGCGCCGCGGCCTAAGCCTCACCGACCACGTCGTCGACCGCACGACGGGCAGCGTCGAACCGGGCGTCCCAGTCGCCGGTGAGTCGAACATAGCGGCGGCCCGATCGCCTGAGGGCCTCTTCGCAGAGTTCCGCGAAGCGCTCACGCCTCGCGGCGTCCGGGAAGTAGCGCTGGCCGTCGTCCACCCACGGCACGTCGATGTCGGTGAACAACGTCAGATCGTAGTGCTGTCCGGCGGCGGCTTCGTTGATCCAGGCGGGGCAGTCGACGAACAGCATGCGGCTCCAAAGGCTGGTGAGCAGCACGTCGGTGTCGCAGAAAAGGATCTTGCGGGCGCGCCCGGCGACGGCGGCCTCGGCGGCCGTCTGGCCGCGGGCGATCACCTCGATGTCCGCCGGCTCGCAGGCGCCGTTCTTCGGATCGAGATAGGTCCGCGCGTACTCGGGCACGTAAGCCGTCTCGTAATGGATCGCCAGGCGTTCGGCCAACACCGATTTGCCGGTCGATTCCGGTCCGAAAATCGAGACCCGCTTCAGGAAATGGGGGCGTGCCGGCGGCGCGATAAAGTCCCAGTGCTCGAAAGGCGCGTCCCGGATCTGCCGCCCCGATACGGGCACGACCCGACGGTCCGGATCGACCGGCAGATGCACCGCGTCCATCTCCGCCGCTACCCGTTCGCCATAGGGCTCGGAGGAAAAGAAGATGTCGAAGCCCTGGGGCGCCTCGCGCTGCAACAGGGCCCGCCAGATCGCCCAAAAGTCGGGATGCTCCTCCGGCGCCTGGGGAACCTCGTCGGTGACATGGACCACCCGGCAATCCGGGAACAGGCGCTTCATCCATTCGAAGCGCAGCCGCCCGGGGATCGGCTCCCGCTCGATCGAGCAGACCAGCACGATCAGCTCCTCCACGTAAGACCGGGCGAAATCGATCAGATGGCAGTGGCCGAAATGGGGCGGCATGAACTTGCCGAGCACCAAGCCGCGTTTGGGTCGTGGGGGCTGTGCCATGGTTCAATACCGCCGCAGCCAGTGGGCCCAGGCGAGGCGCCAGACCGCGCCGGGCTGCTCGGCGCGAACCGCCGGATCGAAGGGATCGAAGCCGGCTCGGCGCAATCGGCTCGAATGGCTCTCCGCCAGGGCGGCGAACAGCATTAGCGATCTCGCTCCTTTCGGCAAATCATTGCCCAACCGTCGCACGGCCTGCACGTGGCCGCCCGCCCGCGCCGCAATCGCCTCGATGACCCGGGCCAGCTCCGGCGAGGTCTTGAGCTCGAACAGCTCGGCCAAATCCAGACCGGTCTCGGCCATTAGGTCGGCCGGCAAATAGGTCCGCTTCTGGCGGGCATGGAACGGCACGGCGCGGACCAGCCCGGCGAGCGCCCAGGCGATCCCGAGATGCTGCGCCGCCTGGGCCACCGCTCCCCGCTCCGCCGGGCTGCCCAGGACACCGAAGGCCAGGGCGAAGAGGCTCGCCGCGGTGCCCTCGGCGTAGGTCTCCAGGGCTTTGAGGTCGGCCGGCGGTTCGCCGTCCAAGTCGGCCTCGCGGGCATCGATCAGCCGGTCGAACGGCGCCCGGGGCAGGCCGTGGCGCTCCACCGCTTGGGCCAAGGGCGCGACGACCGCATGGGCGCGCGGCCGGCCCTCATAAATCCCCGCGATCGCCTCGCGCCACCACTGCAGGCGAATTCGACCCACCATGGCCTCGCTCACGACCTCCGCCGTCTTGGCGACCTCGAGGTTGAAGGCGTAAAGAGCGAACAGGTCCTCGCGGCGCTCCGCCGGCGCGAAGAGAGCCGTCAGATAACGGTCCCGGTCCTGGCGGCGGACCTGATCGGCGCAGATGCTGAGGCGGGTCGAGGCCATGTCGGCTATCGAAGTCGGATCCCAAAGGTCTCCGACTATAGGCCGGGACGCCGGCTCAGGAAATGCAGGCAAGCGCTTGGCAAAACAACGCTTTGGCCCTATGGTCTGCGGGCCGAACAGAGGCCGGGGTCCCGGCCGAAAAATGAGGTCACGGCCGGCCGCCACAAGGATCCGGAGGCAGCAACCGCAAAGGTGCGGCTCCGGTGGTGCGCTGGCGATGCCGACGCGTTCTTAGAGGGGTACCATCATGCCTGCATTCCTCGCTGCAATCCTCACCGACTTGGGACGGACGGTGATCGCCGGCTTTGTGCTGGCGGTGATTATGTTCCTGCTCTACTGGGTCACCCAGGGTTATTCCGGTGCCGACTTCGGCCCCTTCTTCTTCCGCTGGCTGCACGTCTTGAGCGGCGTCATGTGGATCGGGCTGCTGTGGTACTTCAACTTCGTCCAGATTCCCAACATGGCGAAAATCCCGGACGAGCAGAAGCCGGCCATCGGCAAGGTGATCGCCCCGGCCGCCCTGTTCTGGTTCCGCTGGGCCGCCATGGCCACCATCGTGACCGGCCTGCTGTTGGCCATGGCCAACGGCTACCTGCTAGAGGCCATCCTGCTCGGCCTGCTCGACGGCGTGCCGAAGCACATGATGATCGGCATCGGCATGTGGCTGGGCACCATCATGTGGTTCAACGTCTGGTTCATCATCTGGCCGAACCAGAAGCGCGCGCTCGGCATCGTCGACGTGGACGCCGACACCAAGGCCAAATCGGCGCGCACGGCCATGCTGTTCTCGCGCACCAACACCCTGCTGTCGATCCCCATGCTGTTCGCCATGGTGGCGGCGCAGAACCTTACCTGAGCGGTCCCGCCAGGGCCGAAGAGCTCGAAAGGGGCCGGGCCTGCTGAAGGCCCGGCCCTTCGCTTTTCCGGCTAGACTCCGTCGCGCGGAACCCGCTCGCGCCAGGCACGCGTGAAGACCGTTTCGCCCGCCTCCGAGGCCGCTACATCGGTGTCGATGAAGAAGTCCTCCGCGCTGGCGCTCAGGCGGGTGCGGGTCTCGATCTCGATCTCCCAGTCGCCCCGCTTGCGCCGCGAACGCCACTGCCAGGTCGCTTCGGCCGAGAGCGGGTCGCCCTCGCGGATGGTGTAGTCGCAGGTCATGCCCTCCGCCACCTCCAGGTCGATCGCCGCGATGTGGGTGACCCCACTGTCCTCCACCAGCCGCATGCGGGTCTCCCCGGTTGCCAGGTCCCGCTCCAGGCGGCGCGATCCGACGGTCGGCTCGATCGTGCGGGCCTCCGGCGCCGGCGCCATCTCGGGTGGCGGGAAGCGCGGGACTCTTGCGTCCTCGTCCCGCGGCGCCCGCTCCGGCAGGGTGAGCGTGCTGGCCCCGGCCGCCAGGGTCAGGCGGAGCGGCGCCGGGGCCGGCCAGACCATCGGCCAATAGCAGGTCGAGACGGCGAGGCGCAGCCGGTGCCCGATCGGAAAGCCGTGGGCGATATCGTTCAGCTGCAGGGACACTTCGGCCCATTGGCCGGGCGTCATGGGCGCAACGTCCTCGTGGCTCGTCCGGTGGGTCAGGTTCAGCAGGCCGAAGCTCACCCGCTGGGAGGTCCCGTCCGGCGCCACGTCCGAGAGCCGCACCGCCAGGAAGCCCGTCGGTTGGTCGACCTGGACCTTCAGCCGTGCGACTGGCGCGCCGAGGATCTCCAGGCGTGTCTCCAGGGGTGCCGTCTCGAAGGCGAGCGAACGGCCGTCGTCCTCGCGCTGGTCGAGGGCCAGGTCGGGGCTGGTGCCGCCCAGGCCATAAGGGCACCAGCTGCCGCCGGTCGAGCCCAGTGTTTGCGGCGAGACGTGCGTGAGGGCGTGTTCCGCTCCGGCGGCTTCCGCAAGCCCGCCGACATTGAGAAACAGCTCGCGGGTCACGATGTTGGGCGACGGCCAGCTCGGCTCGGTCACCCAGCGCCCGGACGCGTGGGCCAGGCAGGCGTCCGGGGTCACTGGCTCCTCCAACCAGACCCGATAGGCCGGCTCGTCCATGATCCCGGTGTCGCGGCCCTTTAGCCAGTGGTCCCACCAGCGCAACGCCTCCTGGAGGAAGCCGATGGCCGGGCCCGGGATGCCGTCGTGGGGGTACTTGTGGCCCCACGGCCCAATCAGGCCCTTGGCCGGGCAGCTCAGGTTGGCAAGCAGGCGCGGCACGGCGTTGGAATAGCCGTCCTGCCAGCCGCCCACGGCGTAGACGGCGCAGGTTATGTCGTCGTAGGCCTCGCAGACCGAGCCGTGCCTCCAATAGGCGTCGCGGCGCTGATGCTTCATCCAGATATGTGAGG
>CALJXB010000030.1 GCA_937974415.1 uncultured Kiloniellales bacterium | reverse complement strand
CACGGCGAGCACGGCGAAGAGACACAGACCCTGGCCGCTTCGATCGCTCACTCGCAGTGCTCCCGCGCTCTTGCCATCCGCAACGACGGTATTGTGGACGCTCGCGGCCGCATGGCACAGGGCCAAAGAGCCACCGTTAGGACTCGGGCGCGGTCCGCTCGGGGGTCCAGGGATAGAGGCGCGGCAGGAGGACGGTCAGGGCGGCTGCCACCAGGAGGGAGATCCCGATCCCCACCATGGCGTGGGTCCAGGTCTCCGGGCGGAACACGCCAAGGGAGACGATGACCAGCAGCAGGGGAATGTCCAGAAAATGCGTGTAGGTCGGCAGGAGCTCGTGCTCCCGGGCGTCGATCAGCGCCTGTGTCACGCCGCCCTGTTCGACGGCCTCCCGGGTCAGCCGGCGCAGGCGCAGGAAGTAGAGCCGCGTCACGGTGTTGCCTTCGACGAACTCGAAGGCGAAGAGGACCACCATGCCCAAGAGCCAGGGGGTTTCCAGAAAGTCCCAGCCGCCGTGGAACTCGACGATCAGCCAGGTCCCCGAGGCGAGCAGCAGCAGCGCGCCGGGCACCACCACCCCGTCATAGAAGACAGCGATGTTGCGGATCGCCTCGGCGAAGGGCGCGAGCTCCACGAGCTGCCGGGAACGCAGGTCCGAGACGAAGACCCCGATCAAACCACCGGCCAGCAGAGTGAGGCCGAGGATGTGGAGCAGCCGGAGAATCTCGTAGGTCATTTTTCTATCTAGGAGCGGCCAAAGTTAGGCCCTACCCTGCGCCCAGGAGCTCTTCGATGGCGTCGTCGAGGAACGCCTGGAAGTCTTTGTGGACGCCCGGCGAGGCGACGCAGTGGCCGTAGGGGGAGTCGAAGACGCGCAGCTCGGCGTTCCTCATCTGAGCGACTTCCAGAGCGTTGTCCTCGGGCGGAAAGTAGAGGTCGGTGGAGCAGGGCACCACGATGGCCCGGGCCTTGATGGCGCCCAGCGCCTTGGCGAAGTCGCCGCCGTAGAGCCGGTTGTCGCTGATATCGCCCTCCTGCCAGGTCCGCAGCTTGGCGATCAAGTCGTTGCCGTCCCAGGTCAGATGATCCTCTTCCCAGTCGAGCAGCAGGTCCTCGAGACTGTTGAAGCCGAGCTGGCGGTAGAGGCCCTCCCGGTAGAAGGCCTGGGAGAAGGCCCAGCCGGCGTAGACCCGGCCGAAAGCGCGCAGGCCCTTTTCCGGCTGCACCTGCCAGTCGCCGCCGTTCCAGTTGCCGTCCGCCTCCAGGGCGACCCTGACGCCGTCGAGGAAGACGAAGTTGTGGGGCGAGCACTTGGCCGAGCCGCAGAACGGCAGGATGGCGTCCACCGCCTCGGGGTATTGGGCGGCCCATTGGTAGGACTGGAGCGCCCCCATGGACCAGCCCATGACCAGGGCGAGGCGCTCGACGCCCAGAACCTCGATCAGGAGCCGGCGCTGACAGGCCACGTTGTCGTACAGGGTGACGAGCGGAAAGCGCGGCCCGTCGAAGGGCAGGGGCGTGTTGCTGGGCGAAGAGGAGAGGCCGTTGCCGAAGAGGTTGGTGAGGACGATGAAGTGGCGCTCCGGGTCGAGCACCCGCGAGGCCGCCACGTAGCCCTCGTTGCCCGCGTGGCTGCCGGTGTAGTAGCTCGGGATGAGGATCGCGTTATCGCCCGCCGCGTTCAGCGTCCCGAGGGTCTTGTAGGCCAGCTTGGCGTCCGGCAGCACCGTGCCCGACTGCAGGGCGATGTCGCCCAGATCGAGGATCTGGTAGTCGGGCATGGTGCGCCGGCCGCTGGTTCAAGCTCCGCGGCTCAGAAGAACCGCAGATATTCCTCCACTTCCCACTGGCTGATGTAGACGCTGTAACGCTCCCATTCGTCGTGCTTGTAGAGGCTGAAGGAGTTGTGCATGACCTCGCCCAGCACCTCTTTCGCCAGCTCGTCCTTGTCGAAGATCTCGATGGCCTCGCCCAGGGTCCGCGGCAGGCGCTGGATGCCGGCGGCGTCGAAGTCGGCCTCGGTCATCTTGTAGAGGTCCTTGTCGATCGAGGGGCCGGGGTCGAGCTTCTCCTTGATACCCTTCACCGCGGCGCCGGTGGTCATGGCGAGGCTCAGGTAGGCGTTCATGCACATGTCCGTCGCCCGGTTCTCGATGCAGAAGCGGTTCATCGGCATGCGTAGCATGGCCGAGCGGTTGTTGGCGCCGTAGGTCATGTGGGTCGGCGCCCAGGTATAGACGCCGCCCTCGAAGCCCGGCACCTTGGGCACCAGCCCCTTGTAGGAGTTGACCGTCGAGCAGGTGATGGCGGTGAGCGCGCCGCCGTGGCGGAGCAAGCCGCCGAGCGCGTAGAAGACGTTCTGGTCCCAACCGCCCTCGGCCGCTTCGTCGTGGAACAGGTTCTTCCGCTCGTCGAACGACTGGAGGCTGAAATTGATGTGCGCGCCCGAGCGCCAGTCGCCCAGGGTCGGCTTGGGCATGAAGGTGACGAACATGCCCTGGGACTTGGCGACCTCCTTCAGGAGCACCCTGAGGAAGGTCAGGCGGTCGGCCATCTCGAGGACGTGGGTGTAGCCGAAATCGAGCTCGAACTGGGAATAGGCGCCTTCCGCGACCACGTCCTTGAGGCCCCAATCCAGCTCGCCCAGGATGTCGATGAGGCGGCCGAGGAAACCCATGGAGTCGATCGAGGCTTCGGAGTCATAACCCCAGGCCTGGCGCTTCGGCAGGCCGCCGCCGGGCAGGATCGGGTCGTTGTCGAAGGCCTTGACCGGCTGGCCGTCGACATAGCGTAGGGTGATGAACTCGGGCTCGACACCGGCCATTGGCCAGTAACCGGCCTCGGCCGCCTGGGTCACCTGGCGCTTCAAGGCCGAGCGGGGGCAAAGGTTGTAGGGCTTGTCTTCCCAAAAGAGGTCGGCGAAGACCCAGGCGCAGGTCCGGTCCCAGGGGCAGATCACCAAGCTGTCGAGGTCGGGAATCGGAATCTGGTCTGAGTCCGCCGGGCCCAGCTCGGGCACCATGGAGACCGAGTGAACCGCGAACTGTGGGCCCTTGCCGTAGCAGATCGCCTCGAACTCGCCGATCGGGACCGGCTTGGTCTTGGGCTGGCCCATGATGTCGATCCAGCACGACATGACGTACTTGACGCCGGCCTCCACCAGCTTCGCCTTGGTCTCGACGACCCGCTCCTTGTCCGGGAAAGCCGCCTGCATGGTCTGCGGATAGGTCACTGTCTCGGACTTGGAAACCGCGCGGTAACCACCGGCGCTCCGCCCCTCCAGGGCCTCGAGCGTCACACCTGATTCGTTCATGACCTCGTCTCCTCTCTTGCGCCCGCAACGCGCGCGGTTACGGGTAATCCTGTTTCAGCAAAAACTGGTTCTTGTACATGGCGAGTCCGGTCATGACCTCGACGCTCGCGATATCCTTCTGGTCGAAGCAGTGCTTGGACAGAAACGCCAGGAAGTCTTCCTCGGACTCGGAAACGATCTCGACCAGCAGGTCGAATCGCCCGCTGACCCAGAGGATGTAGACCACCTCCGGGTGGACGGCGAGCCGCTCGCCGACCTTGGCCGGCGAGGAGGACGGCGCGACCTTGACGCCCAGCATGGCGTCGGCGCGGTAGTTCATGGCCGTCGGATCGGCCACGGCGACGATGCGCAGCATGCCGGAGCTCTTCATCCAGCCGACCCGGTTGCGCACCGTGCCTTCGGAGACGTCGAGCTTCTCGGCGATGGCCTTGAAGGGCAGGCGGCCGTCCTCTTGGAGGAGACGCACGATCGCCCGGTTGAGCTGGTCGCTCGGCGACGACAGCGTGGCGGAGCGCGGCAGGGACGAATTCGCACTGGCGCCGATCCGCCGCTTCTGCCGGTCGTGCGCCGGGCCCTTGGAGTCCTGCGGCGCGCCGGCGGCCTCTGCTGTGACACGGGTGTCCGTTGCCATGCCACCATCCCCTTGCCACGCAGATCCTGATGAGGTTCTGCGGATTAAGTAATTCCGTTACGAATTCATCATTCAAAGGCGAACTTATCGAGATGGAATTACGTTTGCAATAGAAATTTGCGCCAACTCGCGGGATATTACGCAGCTGCGGCAGGTGATCGGGACGGCAATACCGGCCGCCATTCGATCCGCGCTGGTCGGCAGGGGCGGCCGAGCGGGGCGCGTCACTGCCGCACGCGCCGCCATTTCATGAAGTCGGAGAGCGATTCCACCAGGCCCGCGGCTGAGATCAGCACGACGCCGGCGATCTCGCGCGCGCCGAAGGGCTCGCCCGCCCAGATTGCCGCTGT
>CALJXB010000029.1 GCA_937974415.1 uncultured Kiloniellales bacterium | reverse complement strand
CGGCCATCATGGCCTCGCCGACCGGAACGGCGCGGATGCCGACGCAGGGGTCGTGGCGGCCCTTGGTGGAGATCTCCGTTTCCTCGCCGCCCTTGGTGACGGTCTTGCGCGGGCTCAGGATCGAGCTGGTCGGCTTCACGGCGAAGCGGACCACCAGGTCCTGGCCGGTCGAGATGCCGCCCAGCACGCCGCCGGCCCGGTTGCTGAGGAAGGCCACCCGGCCGTCTTTCATGCGCATCTCGTCGGCGTTGTCTTCCCCCGACAGCGCCGCCGCGCTGAAGCCTGCGCCGACCTCGACCCCCTTGACGGCGTTGATGCTCATCATGGCCTTGGCGAGATCGGCGTCGAGCTTGTCGTAGGCCGGCTCGCCGAGGCCGGGCGGCACGCCTTCGGCCATCACCTCGATCACGGCGCCGGCCGAGGAGCCATCCTTGCGGACCTTGTCGAGGAACGCCGACCAGGTCCCGACGATCTCCGGGTCCGGCGCGCAGAAGGGGTTGCGCTCGACCTCGTCCCAATCCCAGCGCTCGCGGTCGACCTCGAGGCTGGCGATCTGGATCAGGGCGCCGCGAATGACGACCGGCTCGTCAAGCAGGTGATCCAGGATCTTGCGGGCGATGGCGCCCGCCGCCACCCGCATAGCGGTCTCCCGGGCCGAGGCTCGGCCGCCACCGCGATGGTCGCGCAGGCCGTACTTCTTCCAATAGGTATAGTCGGCGTGGCCGGGGCGGAAGGTGTCGACGATGTCGCCGTAGTCCTTGGAGCGCTGATCCACGTTGTCGATTACCAGCGCGATCGGCGCGCCGGTGGTTTCGCCCTCGAAGACGCCCGAGAGGATGCGCACCTGGTCCGGCTCGCGGCGTTGGGTGGTAAAGCGCGACTTGCCGGGCGCCCGGCGGTCCAGCCAGGGCTGAATGTCGCTCTCTGCGAGGGCGATCTTGGGCGGCACGCCGTCCACCACGCAGCCGATCGCGGGGCCGTGACTCTCGCCCCAGGTGGTGAAGCGGAAGGCTTGTCCGAAAGAGTTACCTGCCATGGCAATTATACCCTACCGCTCTCACGCGCGCGGCGGATCCCCGTCTGCCGGCACCGTTCTCACGATTGCGGCGAGAGGCCCTGCAGGAGTTGAGACACCTCCGGCGCCGCGTCGACCGCCATCATGCCCACAACGTGATACCCGCTGTCCACGTGATGGACCTCGCCGGTGACGCCATTGGATAGGTCGGACAACAGATAGACCGCGGCGCCGCCCACTTGGTCCAGGCTGACGTTACGCTTGAGCGGCGAGTTGTACTCGTTCCACTTGAGGATGTAACGGAAGTCGCCGATGCCCGAGGCGGCCAAGGTCTTGATCGGCCCGGCCGATATGGCGTTCACGCGAATTCGGTCCTTGCCGAGGTCGCTGGCGAGGTAGCGCACGCTGGCTTCCAACGCCGCCTTGGCCACGCCCATCACGTTGTAGTGTGGCATGACCCGTTCGGCGCCGTAGTAAGTGAGGGTCAAGAGGCTGCCGCCGTCGCGCATCATGGCCGCGGCGCGCTGGGCGACGGCCGTGAAGCTGTAGCAGGAGATATCCAGCGAGCGGACGAAATTCTCGCGGCTGGTGTTGAGGTACTTGCCCTTAAGCTCGTCCTTGTCGGCGTAGGCGATGGCGTGCACCAGAAAGTCCAGCGCGCCCCAAGACTCTTCCACGGCCGCGAAGACGCTCTCGATGCTTTCGTCGCTGGCTACGTCGCAGGGCAGCACCAAATCGGATCCGAGGGATTGGGCGAGCGGGCGCACCCGCTTCTCGAGCGCCTCGCCCTGGAAGGTGAAGCCAAGCTCGGCCCCTTGCCCGTGAGCCGCACGGGCAATACCCCAGGCGATCGACCGATCATTGGCGACACCCATGATCAAGCCGCGCTTGCCTGCCATCAGTCCTTCACGCTCGGGCATTGCCCACCGCCAAGTTATTGTGCCCCCCGAAAGCTGGCGGCATCCTACACGAACGCCCCAGGCGGTCAAATGACCGTCACACTTCGCGAGGCATCGATTTCTCAAGGCTTTGCCCTATCATGGACGCGGACTCAGGGCTGAAGGAGAAACCCTCGATGCAAGCGCCCAAGCTCCCTCGACGGCTGGCCGACCTGGCCCAGGTGTTCTCATATACCGGGCGTCGGTTCCTCCGGGACGGCGGTCTGCAGATCGCCGCTGCGCTCTCTTATTCGTCGCTGCTGGCCCTAGTCCCGCTGGTTACCATCAGCTTCGCGATCCTGACCGCTTTCGAGGCCTTCGACCAAGCCAAGGCGGACCTCCAGACCATGCTGATCGAGACCTTTCCGGAGGACATCAGCCAGCTCGTCAATCAACAGTTCGGGGCCTTCATGGACAATGCCAATCGCATGACGGCCATCGGCATCGTCGGCCTCGGCGTGGTGGCCATCCTCTTGCTCAACACCATCACTGGCGGCATGAACGCGATTTGGCGGGTCTCCCAGCCACGACCCTTGGTCCTCAGGATTCTCGTCTATTGGGCGCTCCTGACCCTGGGCCCGATGCTGCTCGGCGCCTCGCTGTCGCTGTCCAGCTACGCCTTTGCCGCCGTCGAATGGTCCGGGGTCGAGGACTACACGCCGCCCTTCGTGACCGCGCGCTTCCTGCCGTTTCTGCTCTCCGTCATCGGCTTCACCTTGATGTTCATGGTGGTGCCCAATCGGGCCGTGAGCATCAAGCATGCCATCCTGGGCGCCATTCTGGCGGCGGTCCTGCTAGAGCTCTTGAAGAGCGGCTTCGGGCTCTACCTCCGGCACTTCCCGACCTATCAGATGATTTATGGCGCCCTGGCTGCCATTCCGATCTTCCTGCTGTGGATGTACTTCTCCTGGGCCGCCGTCATCTTCGGCGC
>CALJXB010000028.1 GCA_937974415.1 uncultured Kiloniellales bacterium | reverse complement strand
GTTTTTTGCAGCGGTCGTTTGGGCGACCTTCGGACGGTCCTGGCGGCTCGTGGGCTTTACCGCGCTGGCGCCGGCGGCGCTATTCTGCCTCTGGCTCGGCCAGACCGGCCTGATCATGGCCGCCTTGCTGGTCGGCGGAATCGGCTGGCTGTGGCGCCGCCCGGTCTTGGCCGGCATCCTCATGGGTTTCCTGACTTGCAAGCCGCCGCTCGGCCTGCTGGTGCCTTTCGCCCTGGTGGCCGGCGGACACTGGCGCGCCTTCGTGAGTGCCTGCCTCACGTCCGGAGTCCTGATTCTTGCGAGCCTGGCGGTCTTCGGCCTCGAGGGCTGGACCGCCTATCTGGAGAACCTGCCGGGCCGGCAAGTGGACCTCCAGGAGGCGGCGGGCGGGATCATCGTCAACCTCTCGCCGACGATTCTCATGGCCGCCAGGCTGCTCGGTTTGGCAGGCGTTATCCAGTTCGGCCTGCAGGCTTTGGTGGCGGCGGGCGTGCTCGCCTGCGTCATGTGGGCCTTTCGCGGTGGCCGGGATCCCGGCTTGTGCTGCGCCTTGCTGTTCGTCGGCACCATGCTCGCTTCGCCTTTCTCGCTGTCCTACGACATGAGCATGGTGAGCGTCGCCGTGTGGCTGCTGTTGCAGGACATACTGCGAACCGGCGCCAAGGGCGGAGAGCGCACGATCGCCGCCCTGACATGGGCCCTGCCCTGTGTGATCTATATCCTGAACGAAGCGCACATCCCGATCGGCCCCTTGGTCCTCGGGTCGGCCTTCGTCCTGGTCACGATTCGCCTGGGCCGCGCGGACGGCGCGGACGGCGCGGACGGCGGGCGCTGAACCCTAGCGGGCGTTTGCGGTCGCGGCCGAGCCGCCCGTGCGCCATAGGGTCGAAAGCCCGTAGAACAGCATGGCGACGAGCAGCAAATACTGGAACCCGAGGAGCATGGAGAGGTATTCGGCGAAGCCGCCGACGACGGCACCGGCGATGTTGGCGCCGAAGTCCCTATCCGGCTCCTTCGAGGCGCGGAACGAAACGGCGAAGATCACACCGGCAAAGAACATGGGGCCCAAGGCGAGCGCGCAAGGCCCGACGTAGCGCCAGAGAAAATTGCCGGCCAGGAAGGCGTCGAGGGGCACGAAGATGTGCAGGGCGAGCCCCGCGAACAGCAGCGCGTAGTGCCACTTCAGATTGACCTCTTTGACCCTGAGGACGTAGAGGTTGGCGGCCAGGATCATGACCAGGATGGCGGCGAACACCAGCGAGTTGACGATCCAGGTCGAGCCGAACACTAGCGCCAACTGGACCACTGCCTTGGTCTCGACCAGCAGAAAGGCCGCGCCGAGGAAGAACATGCGCCCGTTCAGGGAAATGCGATGGCCCGGCGCCTGCCAGGTGAGTAAGGCCAAGCCCAGGACCGTCATCAGCAGAACGCCCTTCACGTACAACCACGGCACGGTTTTGTCGCGCAGGTAAAGGAAAGGCCAATTGTCGCTCGCCGCTCCCAGCTCCTGCGATGAGGCGACAAGGGTGGAGGGCGCGATCCGCAGCCATTCATCGGGGCCCTCCGCACCGGCCAATTCCGGCGGGCGCTCGCCGAACCCGTTCACGCCGTCGTTCATCGATGGCTGACGGTTCAGCCAAAAGGCGTCGTTCTCCTCGAAGGCCTTCGTCAAGGCCTCGTTGCCGCCGGCGATGAGCACGGTGAAGCCCTGGGCCGAGTCGGTGTCGCGGATCGTGTCCTTGTGGGTGAGCGAGATGACGACGGGGTCCGTCCCAAAAACGTTCTCGAGCATCGACGCGATGCGGTGCACGATCCAGCCCTGGCGGAAGAAGTTATAGGCGACGAACCTGCCGCCGGGCTTCAAGACGCTACGCACGTCCTCGAAGGCTTCCTCGGTGAAGAGAAAGCTTTCCAGCCGGATGCTGCTGACACTGCTGTGCAGGATCAGCGAGTCGACGAGGGCGTAGACGACCAGATCGTATTTCTTGTCGGTCTCGCGAAGGAAGTTCCGGCCGTCGTTCAAGTGCAGGTCGACGCGAGGGTCCTGGTAGGGGCGGGCCGGGTGATGAGCCATGCCGATCTGCGGGATCACGGGGTCGATTTCGACCGCGTCGATATGCCCGACGCCTTGGCGCAAGGCCCCGGCCACGTCGTTGCCCGCCCCCGAGCCGATGATCAAAACGTCCTCGAAAGGCGCGCCGCCGGCATCGCGTTCCAACAAATGAATGAGGGAGTAAATCGGGCCGCTGCTGTCCACCGGCCGCATACCTTGAAACGACAGGGTGTTGACATTGATCCGCTTCGTCTTCTCGTCGAGGACGACCCGATAATAGGGCGACCAATAGCTCGAGTGATCCTTGGAAATCGTCAGGTCGACGACAAACACCAAAAAGGCGGTGGCGGCCAAGAGCGCGACCCTGACCAAGGACAGCTGCCTTTCCTGCTTGAGGAAATAGGCGACCGCCACGAAGGAGACCGCGAACCAGACGATCGGAGGCGTTTGGGCGAAAGAGGCTAGGGCGAAACACAGAATGCCCGCGAGGCTGCCGAGAATGTTGGAGGTATAAGCCTTGACCCGGTTGGGGTCGCGGTCGAAGCAGCGCCCGAGAACCTGGCCCGCCCCGATGAACATGAGCACGACGAGCACGAAGAAAAGGCCGGCGATCACCTCCATGGGGATCGCAAAGCTTGCCAGGTCGACGTCGCGATATTCGGTTCCGAAGAAGACCACCTGCGGGGCGTCGCGCTGGCCGCCGACGTCGATGCTGAAGCCGGCGAAGCTGCGATAAACCGCGTTGACCCCGAGAGCCAGGCCGATTGAAATCGGCGTCAGCCAGGTAAAGCGCGCAAGCCAATTCGTCTCCTTGCGCGCGCAAACGCAGCCGATGGACATTCCAAGAAAGGCAGCGATGAGAACGATGTTTGTGAAGAATTGCAGAAATATTACATACGCACTGAACCAGCGAATACACGCAAGCTCAAAAAATAGAATAAGAAAGCCGATTAGAAATAAATGAATCCTATTGGTTCTAACCTCTGCATCATCAACATTGTAGGCATCGATGCTAATGGATTCGCTGCTCATTGTGATCTAGCTCGCATATTTAGGTGAAGTCATCGTCGCAGTGCACGACCTGCATTTGCAGGCGATGGACGTGCGAACACGGGTCCCAAAGATCGCATAGCTTGGATCGTGTGACAGACGGTGGCGGCGACCCATAGATTCCTTGCCCCTTGGCGTCTCGTCTTGGCGAACCGCATGTGCCGATGGAAGCCGGGCCGTCGATCATTCTCGCGACCAACCCGGCCGCTGACAACCGCCCCGTGACCGCCAACGATTGCAGCACGCCTAGACAACAAAAAAGGCCGACTGCAGCGGCCCGATCGACCCAAACGTCACCTCGGGGCTTTCTAGCCAAATACGGTTAACCGAGCGTAAAGGTGTTGGCCGCGCGCGGCGTTGCGACCCGACCGCAGCAGCCTTGCCGCCAACCCCCTTTTGCCTATACTCCGCGCCGTTCGCGGGCCCGGCCAGCCCGAGGCCGCGGGCGGGGCCTAATGCGGGGGGATTAAGTCCATGTCCGGGACCAAGTCCGACATCAAGAAGGTCGTGCTCGCCTACTCCGGCGGGCTCGACACCTCGGTCATCCTGAAGTGGCTGAGGGAGACCTACGACTGCGAGGTGGTCACCTTCACCGCCGACCTGGGCCAGGGCGAGGAGCTCGAGCCGGCCCGCAAGAAGGCCGAGATGTTCGGGGTGCGCGAGATCTACATCGAGGACCTGCGCGAGGACTTCGTGCGCGACTACGTCTTCCCCATGTTCCGGGCCAATGCGCTCTACGAGGGGGTCTACCTGCTCGGCACCTCGATCGCCCGGCCGCTGATCGCCAAGCGCCAGATCGAGATCGCCCGCGAGACCGGCGCCGACGCGGTCGCCCACGGCGCCACCGGCAAGGGCAACGACCAGGTCCGCTTCGAGCTCTCCTATTACGCCCTCGACCCGGACATCAAGGTGATCTCGCCGTGGCGCGAATGGGAGCTCACCAGCCGCAGCAAGCTGATCGAGTTCGCCGAGCAGCACCAGATCCCGATCGCCAAGGACAAGCGCGGCGAGGCGCCCTTCTCGGTCGACGCCAATCTGCTGCACATCTCGGCCGAGGGCAAGGTGCTGGAGGACCCCTGGGTGGCGCCCGAGGAGTACGTCTACTCGCGCTCGGTGGCGCCCGAGGACGCGCCCGACGAGCCCCGCGAGATCGAGATCGCATTCGAGCGGGGTGACGCGGTGGCGGTCGACGGCGAGCGGCTCGCGCCGGCGGCGCTGCTGACCCGGCTCAACGAGCTCGGCGGCGCCAACGGCATCGGCCGGCTCGACCTGGTCGAGAACCGCTTCGTCGGCATGAAGAGCCGCGGTATCTACGAGACGCCCGGCGGCACGGTGCTGCTGGCGGCCCACCGGGCGATGGAATCGATCACCCTCGACCGCGGCGCGGCCCACCTCAAGGACGAGGTCATGCCGCGCTACGCCGAGCTGATCTATAACGGCTTCTGGTTCGCGCCCGAGCGCGAGATGCTGCAGGCCCTGATCGACAAGAGCCAGGAACGGGTGAACGGCCAGGTGCGCCTCAAACTCTACAAGGGCAACGTCATGGTCCTCGGCCGCCGCTCGCCCGACAGCCTCTACTCCATGGAGCACGTGACCTTCGAGGACGACGCCGTCTACGACCAGCGCGACGCCGA